>QMLL01000409.1 GCA_003646715.1 Deltaproteobacteria bacterium | reverse complement strand
CTCTTGTACTGCTCTGTTGTAACTATTACTGCATCAGAGTTTGCTATAATTCTTCTGCCTAGTGTATACTCGTAGGCTCTCTCTAAAAATGTCAAGAATATATTGTCAAGAGTAGGATCACAGTGGTACGTTAATATCACGGGCTTTCCAATTTTTTTAGCAGCAGAAGAAGCGAAGTAGGGTGTTAGTGGTGGTGGAAAGTGTATATGTATAAGATCAAACTCTCTACCAATCTTCTTTGTTGCAAAGTAAATCTGAGGATCTATTGGGGTTCTAAAAACCTCTGCAAGAGGTTTAGTCCGTATTACATGAACTCCTTCAAGAACAAACTCCCTATATCCCTTTGGGATATCGTTAGAAAGAACTGTAACTTCAAAACCCCTTTTTACTAGAAATTTGCTAAGATCTTTTACATGACTTTCCACACCTCCTATATGCGGGTGAAAATATGGACAGACTATGAGCACCTTCATAGGATATCATCTCTTTTGTTCCACGATAAGGCCCTAGATATGATCTTCGCCTATCTTTTGCCTGAGGGGTGCGAATCCTCTAATGATGATTTGTAAATACTTTTTAGCCGTTTGCAGATATAATTTAGAACTCTATTAAGATTTTCTTTGTTATCAAATTTCTTAAGAACTTCTTCTAATTCCTCTCTAGACATGCTCTTTAATTCTTTTGCAATAGTGATCATATTCCTGAATGCTCGTGTGACGTCATCTACGATAGTAATTGTGGCTGTTCTAGCAGTTCTTGAGAGAGGATTAAGATCTATAGCTATAACAATTTTACCCATTTTTACCAAGGCTTCGCAGCGGTCACCATCTTCTAGAGGAACCAAAATTACGTCTGCAGAGTATATGCCCTCATAAGAACAAATAGATCTAGGCTGATCTAGACCTGGAATTTTGGCATTTGCCTCTAGCCCATATATTCTCTCAGCTCCGAGACTTTTCATATAGTTAACCAATTTTCTTAATCTTTCCTCAGTTCTATGGAAAATATTCACCTCAATTTTTGCGTTTATCTCTTTTGCAAACTCAATAACTTCTTCGCCAGCCAGTACTGCTGTGTTGCCATTAACTGATATTACAGGATTTTTTGCTAGCATCAATGCTGCAACAGCAGCTTTTTCTGCTTCAAGGGCAGGAGGTATTGTTGTTTCGCCTATTAGATAATCAAAAGCCTCCCCTCTACCATGAGCAATTAGCCCAGTAATATGTACAAGACCCCTTTCTACACCATCTGCAAGTTTCTCTCTTCTTATGAGTGATTCGTAACGAGGATGTGAATGTGGTATTTTCATTTTATCACCAAAATTAAAAAATAGGTAAAAATAATAAAGATTAGATCTTTAAAGAACCAATTCCTAGTGAAGAATCTGTTTTCTTGATACTTTCGTCCTTATCTGCTATTTCAAGCATAGCCCTAATAGCGTCAATATTTTCAGGAACTACAATCGCCTCTTGATGTACTGCTTGATAGAAATAAATGGTATTGTCGATAATTGAGATACTATCTTCCCATAAAATGACTTCAAATAAATCATATCTCTTCCTTCCACGATCCCTAGCTAACTCTATAATTTGTGAAGTTGACGTTATGCCAAGATCTTTAGAAACAAGCATGATGCGCTTATAATCTTCTTCTATGGTTTCTAGGAGGTCTTTTAGGTTGGGCTCCTTTTCAGTTTTTATCCTGATTGTGTGGACGTGCATAAGAGTTGTAGGAACTTTCACAGCCATAGTTTCAATGGGAATATCGAGAACAGTTTTTACGTCAGGACCATGGTGGGAGGGTATTGGAATCGTAGGCTCTATTGCGTTAATTATCCCAGACTTTGTGTCTGCAGGATCAGCCGCTCTTCTTACTATTACTGCAAAGGCTTCTTTTATTTTGAATAACTCATTGATTACATTTAGACTTCGTAGAAGACCGGTAGTGTTGCAAGAGACAACACGTACGTATTGCCTTCCTCTAGCAGCGTCATAGTTTATATATGCATTGAATGAGAAACCTGCTACCTCATGCTTTTCTCCACCTTGGAAAATGGCTTTAACCCCCATTTTTTCATATAAATCCTTATTTTTGGCACCTATTTTATTTGGGGTTGCATCAACCACTATGTCTGCTTTTTCGATCATTTCTTTAATGCTTCCGGAAACTTTGAGACCCTTCTCTTCAAATTTCTCTTCAGAACCTTCTGGAACATATAGAGAAAATCCGCTATCTAGGGCATACTTAGCAATATAATCTGGCTTAGTTTTTGAGACGCCAATTACTTCCATGTCATCTTGAAGTAATATTGCGTCAGCAACCCTTTTTCCTATAGTACCATAGCCATTAATTGCTACTTTTACCTTGCTCATGTTTTTACGATAGGGCCCACCCTTTTAAATGTTCTATTACACTTTAGATAAAAGAGGTTTTTTCACAAGGAGACGAGGAATGATTAGTCCTACTCTTCTACTTTTAGTCTCTTCTGGGCTTTATACATCTCAATTACTTCAGACGTTGTTGTAGCATCTTCAGGCCTTTTATCTTTTCTCCATCTTCCTGTAAATCTAGGAAATCTTATTGCTAGACCATATCCAGGTTTTATTTTGTTATATGCACATGTATGAACGGGGCTGAGCGTAATCTCTGCACCTTGAACTTCAAGGACTATAGCTGGATCAAACCAGAAGTCAGCATCTAAATTGCTCTTTACTAGCGGATGCTTAGTGTCTCGCAAGTACGGTTTGAAGATCTCTGGAAGTCTCTGAAGAGTAAGATCATCAAATCCAGTACCTAATTTACATACTGTCTCGAATACATTCTCTTTAGGATTAAACACGGCCATTAACAGAGCGCCATATGTTCCTGCCCTTTTACCCTTACCAGCAAATGCACCAACAGCTACGAGATCGAGAGTATCAGTTAATTCAGATTTGTAGTCTCTCTTGTATTTTATCCAAAGCCACTCTCTCACACCTGCAACATAGGGACTCTCTGGATCTTTTGCCATTATACCTTCACAACCAGCCTCAATGGCCTGAGCAAAGAACCTCTCAAGGTCTTCGATATTGTCT
>QMLL01000408.1 GCA_003646715.1 Deltaproteobacteria bacterium | reverse complement strand
TGTCGCTGGCTTCGAAGTGTTGCCATGATCTTGCTTGCCAATGATTAGGTTCACCAGGTGGGCGAAGGATGCATTGCCCTGTTGTAAGAGCCGAAATCCAGAAGCTCATATTTGGATGCCGGATCGACGTCCGGCATGACAAATCTGGGATTCGGTATCTCCCGATTGGAGAAAAGACATCTGCCCCTTCGGGGCAGAATATTTTTGTCTGTCGGCATCTCCCGACAAACAAAAATACAAACTTGTGGCTCTGTGCTCTCTGTGTCTCTGTGGTGAATACACTGTCTGATCTAAGAATAATGACCAGTTTGCCATCCCCACGCTTTTCCCCACGTTTTTCTGGACTTATAAAAAATATTCTGGTTTAATGTTAAAAGTAAACGAGTTAACAGGCGCTTCTCCTTTATACATTTCGAGAAACTATGTATAGGAAATTCTTCGGGCTCAAAAAAAGACCCTTTATATTATCGCCGGATCCTGAGTTTTTGTACCTTAGCCGTGTTCACGATCTGGCATTAACTCATCTGGAGTACGGCATCGTTCACAATGTTGGTTTTCTTGCTCTTACCGGTGATGTCGGAGCAGGCAAAACAACTTTGCTCAAGTATCTTTTCGAAAAAGTAAAAGATTCCCTCGATATAGCAATGGTATTCAATACCAATCTTGATCCCGCATCTTTCCTCGAAATGCTTACCCGTGAATTTGAACTCAATCCATCATCAAACAGCAAAACTGACCTGTTCGATGCCCTTGCGGATCATTTTATAAGTGAATATTCGAAGGGAAATCGTTGTGTTGTGATTGTTGATGAGGCTCAAAATCTCCCCACCGAAACCTTTGAAGAATTAAGGATGCTTTCGAATCTGGAAGTGGGCTCAGATTTTCTCTTGCAGATAATACTTGTCGGACAGCCGCAATTGAGGGAACGTTTATCCGATCATTCGCTCTCTCAACTTGCCCAGAGGATTTCTGTCCACTTTCACTTAACTCCATTGCCTCTAAACGAAGTTGGTGAATACATAAATCACCGCCTTAAGATTGCCGGCTACTCAGACCCCGATCCCCTTTTCCTTGATGATGCCATCGAGTTCATAGGGCAGCTTTCAAAAGGAATCCCGAGGGTAATAAATTCGATTTGTGATGCCTGTCTTACATATGCGTTTGCGGATGATCTCAAGCAGGTATCCAAGCAAGTTGTTGAAAGAGTGATCAAGGACAATGAACTCCTTGTTGCTTTTATAGAAGAAAAAACATGTAAAGAAGATGAGCAAACGGTTGCCAGACCTGTTAATGAAGTGAGTTCTGAGGAGATGACTAACCTGAGGGACTTGCTGGCGAAGGTTCTGGGTCGCCTGGAGGCTCTTGAAATGCGCGTGAATATGCTGGAGACGGCTGAAAAGGACAAACTCGTGGGGGTGCTTCAGGCAATGCTTGCAAAAGAAAGGGAGCGGAGCCAGGACCTGGAACAGAAGGTCATCGCTTTGGGCTACAAGTACAAGGAGTTGCAGAGAAAGGTGTCTTCTTCCGGAAGTGAAGAGGCGGAGGATCAATTTAGGATTAAGAGAAAGAATAGTAAATTCTGGGAGGTATTTGGTGGAAAGAAATAGGCAAGCGCGAGTATGGGTTGTAATTTTTGTGATTATTCTGGGGCTGGTGCTTGTTGTGGGCTGCAGCAGCAAGGAAGAAAAAATTTCCAGTTTTATCAAGAAAGGTAATGCACTGCTGGAAAAGGGCGATGCTACTAGAGCCATACTGGAATTTAAGAACGCTCTTCAACTGGATCCTAAAAACGTCGAAGCCATGTTTGCTCTGGGTAAGGCTTACCTGGCCGAAAAAAAATATAGAAAGGCCTACGCTGCGTTTCGGAGTGCCCTTGAAACTGACCCCAATTTTGACAGGGCCCGGATTGAAATTGCTGCCCTTCTTTCGCTTGCCCGACAGGGCAAAATGGCCCTGGACGAGCTCAAAGCTCTTAAAAACCCGGACAAGTTTGAACCGAAGGTTTCGATTATCAAGGCTAGAGCCTTCATAGCCGAGAAAAAATATGATGATGCCATTAAAGTTTTAAACTCTATACCCAAGGCCAACGAAAACAAGGAAGTCCAGGTATTATTGTGCGTTTGCTACAAGGAACTTGGTAACTTCAAGGCGATGATGGAAGCCATGAAAAGGTGGCGGAAGCTGGATTCGAAGGATCCGGCTTCATACCTGTTTCTGGCTCAGTATTACCTGGAAGAAGGTAACCGTGCCGGTGCCAGTAAAGAGCTGGAACTGATGATCAAGGCAAATCCGGAAGTAAAGCTTAAGCTCTTTAGGGCTCAAGCGCTGGAACGCCTCGGGCTGATTGAGGAAGCGAAAAAGGCATATGATTCTCTGCCTGAAACTCCTGAGATGTTAAAAGCCAGAGCTGAGTTCTGGCGGAGGCAGGGAGACATGGCGAAAGCCAAGGAAATATACGTAAAGCTGATCAAGCAAAATCCAAAGGATGTGGGCGCCGTTGTAGGATATGCTAACGTGCTGGCCTCGGAAGGCAAAATAGAAGAAGCGCTGAAAAAATTGAAGGAAACTGCCAAGCAGGATTTGAGTAAAGAAGATCATGAAAAGATAATTCTTGCCGAAGCTACTCTTTATGCTCAGCAAGGTGAATGGGACCAGGCGCAGAAGCTGTGTCAGGATGTTCTGAAAGAAAACCAGGCCAACATGAATGCTCACCTGCTTCTGGGTAAGATCTTTCTTGTTAGAAACAAACTTGAAGACGCAGAAATTCATCTCCATCAGGTTGCCGTGACCCAGACTAACAACATAGAAGCTCAACTCCTTCTGGCTCGTTGCCAGATGTTGAATAAAAAAGAATCGGTGGCCATAGATACCCTGAAAAAGGCCCTGAAGAATAATCCGGCGAGCAAGAAACTCAGACTTGAACTCGTTCGTTATCACCTGTTTAAAAAGGATTACGATCAGGCCATAAATGTGTTGACCAAAGGGATTACTATTTCTCCTGACGACATTACTTACAAAAAACTGAGAGGCGAAATATATGCATCGATAAAAAAATACGACGAAGCTGAGAAGGATTTCA
>QMLL01000407.1 GCA_003646715.1 Deltaproteobacteria bacterium | reverse complement strand
TGTTCCGGGGTTGGCAAGAACACCAAGATACGCATGCACCATAACCATCATAATGAGGATAAAGGCAGCAATGGTGTGGAGACTGTGCACGGCGAGTCGCAAACTCCCGTCACTGCTGAAAATATCTATCAACCCGGTGATCGCTAAAAAGAGCCCCAAAAAGAATACCAGCCAGAGATAGAGCTTTTGACCTGCATTAAACCGGGCAGCAGGCAGCTCCCCCTTGTATCCGAGATATCCTCCGACTTTTGTCAACCACTCCCAATCAAATTTCTCGAAGAAAGCATCTCTCACCCAGATCCCGAATACCATGACAATATTAATCAAGAAAAGGAATCCCACATAATGGTGAACCGTATTGAACCGTCCAATTGCATCCGATGAGAGTGAATGAATTGAAAAGGTAAAAAGCCCTGTAATAGCCTGCATGGTAAACAGTACCAGGAGCGAATAATGGATTATCCTTTCCCATGTTCTGAAGCGAGACACGGTTTCAACCGGATCACCTGGTTCAGCCCTCTTGGGACCATACATCACGTAGTGAAGCATGAGGAGCACAATCACGATAAAAAGTGCCCAGTATCCCAACGATTTCAAGGTGCCCAGCTGAAATGCCATAAGACTGAGAGCGGCAGGTGAGTAACCCAAAAAATGAGCATTGCTCTCAGTAACAGGTTTTCCATCTTTATCGAACGGCCTTACCATTATCTTTCTAAAGAAGAAATCTGATTTCGAGCTGTGGCAATCCGTGCAACCCTGTGCTCCAAGAGCATTCTTACCCGGGCATATATCGTGGTCGAACTTGAATACCGACCCATAGGGACTGTATTCATAAGGTTTCTTGGGAATAGTCTTCCAGTCCACGCCGTTTGTCGTATATCGATCACCGTCCACGAAGACAACCGTTTTTCCCTGGAGTCGCATTCCATTCCCTTTCAGCATCACAGAGACGGATGCCAGCAAGGCTTTTACCTCCTCTGGCCGATTTACTTCCGGGAATCCATCCCTGTTATCGTCTTTAATCTTCTTGAGCTGTGGGAAATTCTCGTCCGGATTGTCCATATGTTTCTTCCACATCATAAAGATGTCTTTCATTAGAGGTTGATCTATCCCTTTTTTCCCTTTGGTTACTATACCAACCCAGCGCGTGTAGACTCGATTAAGAGGATATATTTTCTCCTTGTACCATCCGAGAGTAGGCCTAAATTTAAAAAACGGTTGTAATCCTTCCGGATACCCATGTGCTTCGCCGTAATAATTCCATGGCTTCATATCAGGTCCATAGAAAGACCATATCCTTTTTGGAGGAGGCCATATACGGGGACCGGTGTTAAAGACAGATGCATCCTGAATAAGAGCCGCCTTCACCTGGCGCCATGGAATATGACATGTCTGGCAGGCAAGCTTCTTGAAGTGAACCGGCGGAAAACCAGGGTGTTTTATAATAGGCGCATTGAGGATTCCTTTGTTGTGGCAGTCTTCACAGCGCCTCATGGTATTATCGAGATCATCGCGCACAAACCCCCCAGGATCATCACCCTTACCAATCTGGTGCTCTTCTCTTCCTTTAATTCTAGGATCTACAGCGTTTCGTCCAGCCGGATGGCAATCGACGCACCTAATACCTGCCCGGATGTGGACATCGGTTCTCGCGGTATAAGACTGTCCACGTTTCTTCCAGTCCGATTCACGGTGGCAGAAAATGCAGTTCTCGTTCGGCACTTCTTTCACTAAAGGCAAGAGTACCTTTCCGTCTTTTTGGAACTTGGACACATCATAGATTACGTAAGGTATCTCCCCGTTGATAACCTTGCCTCTAATCTTACCAAACTCTGCCCCTGCAGTAGCGGCCCACTTGTAATTGAAGGCCATTATCTGTTCTTTTCGTTTTTTGTAATTGTAATCTTTCAAATGGCAGAGGAGACAATCGGCCTCAAGGACACCGCTCTGTGCCCATTTGGATTTAAAATAATCCCCGTCAAAATTGTTCGTGCCTCCTGGTACAATACCGTTTTTAGGATCAGCCGCAAATTTGTCGTACCGGTTTCCATTTCTATCATATTCTACAGGGCCGCCACCAGGATGGCAGACGCCACACATACGGGTAAAGGTGAAAGAATTAATGAAGCCGAGTTGCCAGGGAGCCATATTCTTTTTTCTCGCCAACGGCGGGAAGATAGGTCCCGGGCTTCACCAGCGCCCTCCGTATTGACCAGGACTCGTACACCAAGGATATCTTGCGGCAAACTCTTTTGTCATTTTCTCGCCTTTACCCTGGGTGAAGTGATAACCCTCGGTGATCTTCTTATAGTCGTGACACTTCCCGCACGTTTTCTCTGGACTGTAGGGAACATGGGCATTTATTCCTTTTACAGGGTCGATGATATTTCCGTTTTCGTCCCGCAGGTAAATAGGAGGGCAAATCGCCATGGCATCTTTTTTTGCTTCTTCATACTTTTTGTCCTTATTCTGCAAAGAAGGAACTTGGGCACTTATAGATTCTGTTGCAGATGCCATGAACAAAACGAATAAAATTGCTCCCAAGAGGCCTATGATTTTTTGTCTTTTCATGACTCTCTCCTCCTTGAATTTAAACTGGAAATAGCCACAATTACAATTTTTCGTCCAAGCGAAAAACCTAAGTGTCCCACGGAGGAAACACGTTGCTGGCAAATCAGAGTTGTGCGGGGGGCTTTCTCTTGTAAGAAGAATTTGAACTCCCAGTGACCCCATTTGGATGTTCTATAACTTTTTGTTTGACGATATTTCTTTTTGGAGATATAGTTCTTTGCAGCTGAAATATTTGAAAATGGAGGTGTTAGAATGGAATCGCTACTTAAAAACATGACACTAGATTTTTTCGCTACAGGCCAACACAAAATTACGCCAGATCAGCTAATGCAAAAGCAAAATGTTTTTCTGCTGGATGTCAGATCAAAAGAAGAGGCCGAAACCATACCACTCGAGTTTAAGCACCACCCAAATATTACATGTAAAAACATACCACTAAACGAACTCCCTGACAAGATAAATCATATTCCTAAAGAGAAATTTATAGCTATATTCTGTCCTGCAAACGT
>QMLL01000406.1 GCA_003646715.1 Deltaproteobacteria bacterium | reverse complement strand
TGCTTCATGCTATCATAAACAAGAACTATGGCTGCAGTTATATCATAATAACTCCTAACCATGCTGATCCGTTTACCGCAACAAACAGGCCTGCATACTATCCTAGGTACAGTGCAATCGAGTACGTGCGCCAGTTTGAAGAAAAATGCGGAATCAAGGCTATACCGTTTGAAAGAATGGTCTACGTTGAAGAAATAGGACAGTACGTTCCGGAAGATGAATGCACTGAGGATTTGATCCCGAAGGTGCTTTCTGCAACGGAATTACGAAGAAGGCTGGAACTTGGCCTTGAGATTCCTTCGTGGTACTCGCCGCCGGAAGTGGTAAGAGAACTTAGAAAAGCATATCCTCCCAGGAGTAAACAGGGATTCACCCTATTTTTTACAGGTTTGGCGGGTTCAGGTAAATCTACCCTGGCTAAAATACTTTATACCAAGTTTTTGCAGATGGGAGATCGTCCTGTTACTCTCCTGGATGGTGACATTGTAAGGAAACACCTTTCCAGTGAACTGGGTTTCTCTGCAGAGCACAGGCATATAAACATTATAAGGATTGGTTTTGTTGCAAGTGAAATCACCAAGAACAGGGGGATAGCTATTTGTGCTCCGATAGCTCCCTACGAAAAATCGAGAAGATACAACAGAGATTTAATCTCTCGCTACGGAGGATACATCGAAATTTACGTGGCAACTCCGCTCGAAGTGTGCATGAAACGAGACCCTAAAGGACTTTATTCAAAAGCGCTTTCGGGTAAGATTAAAGGAGTGACGGGTGTGGATGATCCATATGAACCTCCCGAAAATCCGGAAATTGTCATAGATACCACCGACATTTCTCCAGAAGAAGGAGCCCAGGAAATTCTGGCCTACCTGAAAAAACACGGCTACCTTGGTGGTACGGGCTACACAGTGTTCTAAAGAACGCTGGCCACTGTATTCGAACCTGTATAAAAAATCCCTTCCCTGCCTTACCCTTTTCATGTATGAAGTTACTCTACCGGTATCAACCTTGTTGCTGAATTCAAGCCGCATATAAAAGTGAAATCAAATGGGAAAACTGGTAGTAGAAGAACTTCGTTTTCGCAAACATGGTCCGTTTAGTTTTCTTGTCAATGCTGGCGAATGTGTAGGTTTGACAGGACCATCGGGGATAGGTAAAACCCTGATGTTGAGGGCAATAATAGATCTTGATCCACACGAGGGGAAAGTTTTCGTTGATGACATTGAGTGTAACTCCGTAAGTGCACCTGAGTGGAGAAAAATGGTAGGGATGCTTCAGGCGGAAACACAGTGGTGGCACGATACCGTGGGTGAACATATGAATAATCCTCCACCTGAGCTACTCCAGCGGCTCGGCTTTGACCAGGATGTTCTTAACTGGGAAGTGAGGAGATTGTCTACCGGAGAAAAGCAACGACTGGGGCTTGTGAGGGTTTTGTGTAATTTCCCAAAAGTGCTTCTTTTAGATGAGCCTACAGCAAGCCTGGATGTCTGCAATGCAGAAGAGGTAGAAAAGATCATAAAGGAGTATATGGCGGCAAATGGCGCGGCAGTACTCTGGGTTGCTCACGACCTCGACCAATTGAAGAGGTTGTGTGGCAGGTATTTTGTAATGGAAAGTGAAAAAGAACTTAGAGAGATAAAACTATGAGCATGGTTCTTTTAAGTTATACGGATCTTGCGCTTGCTGCCGTTCTTGTTATAGCGCTGGCAGCGCTAGGTGTAAGGATGAAACTCTCGCTATGGAAGCAACTAATTATTGCTGCTTCCCGGACCACTGTTCAGCTCTTGCTGATTGGTCTCGTTCTAAAGGCTGTTTTTGCCAACGCCAGGCTTCCCTGGATAACCCTGATAGCTTTTTTTATGCTGCTCGCTGCGGGGCGTGAAGTCACTGCGAGGCAGAAGAGACGCTTGGCCGGATTTTGGGGATTTGGTGTAGGAACAGGTTCGATGTTTGTTTCATCATTCACCGTGACCATTTTTGCTTTGCTGGCCATCGTCGGAAATACTCCCTGGTATGCCCCCCAGTACGCCATACCACTGCTTGGTATGCTTCTGGGGAATACCATGAATGGTGTTGCACTGGGGATAAATTATCTTACACAGGCAGCCTGGGAGCAGAGGAATATCATCGAAGAACGTCTGATATTGGGAGAAGATCGAACGCAGGCTATCCTCGATATCAGGCGAGAAAGCGTACGAACAGGATTAATACCTATTATTAATTCCATGGCAGCTGCCGGGATAATCAGTCTGCCGGGCATGATGACCGGGCAAATTCTTGCTGGAAGTCCGCCTGTAGAAGCGGTAAAATACCAAATCTTGATTATGTTTCTCATAGCGGCTGGAACCGGGTTTGGTACCCTGGTAGCTGTTTGGCTTACGTCTCATCGCTTGTTTGATGCCAGGCACAGGTTGAGGCTCGACAGGCTGGCAGGTTTTGTTGAGAGCAGCTAGAGAATAATGAATATATCGGAGGAAATATATGGGTGAAATTAAAAGTACACTGGATCTGGTGATGGAAAAGACAAAACATTTGAAAATGAGCCAGGCCGAAAAAAAAGCGCTTGATGTTGAAGAAACCCTTAAAAAAGTACCGGGTTTGGTTCAAAAATATATTGAAGGTGCTATAAAAGATAGAGATCTTGAAAGAGAGCTGGCAAACTATTCCGAAGTGGATCCCGATGCAGTGCGAACGGAATTTGTTAAGGAACTTGCTCGTATTATGACTTTCAAAGACAGAGAGAAAGACCTCCGCGTCACTAATGCTTTGAAGATGTTGGATCTTGACGATAAGAGTAAAGTTATCGGTGAACTGGAAAACTGCCTCAAAAACTTCCACGAAGAACAAAGGTCTTTGGTGAAGAAAAAAACGATAAACTATCTCGATGAACTGAAGAAAAGAAAAATTAGGGGATCTGCTGTTATACCTAAAGTAGTTCTGGATCAACAGGATGTTGGCAGACTTCAAGCGCTGAAAGCTACCTGTCTGAACCTTATCAGCCGTCTGGTATGAGCCTCGGTAAGTCAGAGTTGTTGAATCGTATAGAGAAGTTCTTCTTCAGAGATATTCATGAGAAGA
>QMLL01000405.1 GCA_003646715.1 Deltaproteobacteria bacterium | reverse complement strand
CTGGCTGGCGGGATAGCTCACGATTTCAACAATCTTCTTACGGCTGTCAAAGGATTTACCCAGATAATGCTCCTCACAGTGCCAAGAGATTCTGAAGACAGGGAGTATCTTAAACAAATAGAACACGCTGCAAATCGAGCTTCAGATCTGACCAAACAGCTTCTTACTTTTAGCCGTCGAGTGAGAAGCGAAAAACAACCGATAGAGCTTAACAGGGAAATCAGGGCCGTTGAAAAACTCCTAGCCCGTACACTCCCCAAGATGATTCACATAAAAACGGAATTGACAGACAAGTTGACCCTGATTAATGCAGACCCATCCCAGGTGGAACAAGTTCTTATGAACCTTGCAGTTAATGCCAGAGATGCCATGCCTGAGGGTGGAGTACTGACGATTACGACGGATGTGGTTTATCTTGATCATGAATATTGTAAAAGACACCTGAAATTAAGTCCCGGGGAGTATGTGATGCTTGCCGTGGAGGATACCGGCGCGGGAATGGATCCTGAAATTAAGGATAGAATATTTGATCCGTTTTTTACCACCAAAGAAGTGGGTAAAGGAACCGGCTTGGGTTTGGCCATGGTGTATGGCATTGTCGAAAACCATGATGGTCACCTGGTATGTTATAGCGAAGTGGGAAAGGGGACTGTCTTTAAAATCTATCTTCCTTCATACAGGGAAGTGCACAAAGTATCGGAAGATTTTGAAGGAACGGATGATGAAGAATTCCCACGAGGTAATGAAACTGTGCTTGTTGTGGATGATGAAGAAAGTGTCAGAAAACTGAGCGTCGATCTTTTGACTAGCTACGGTTATAAAGTATTGACGGCGAGAGACGGAGAAGACGGTATAAGAATCTACCGGGAACATCAAAACGAGATAGACCTGGTGGTTCTAGATTTTATTATGCCCGGGATGGGCGGAGACAAGTGCCTGGAAAAACTGCTCGATTTAAACCCGGAGGTAAAAGTCATTATCGCCAGCGGGTTTGCCATGAACCAGTCTCTGAGGCGGGTACTCGAAAATGGTGCGAGGGGATTTATAAATAAACCTTTTAGTTTAAAAAATCTTCTGAAAATCATCAGGGATACTCTGGATGAGAAAGGTGATAGGAAACAGAATGTAACTATGTATCATTAATATTCCAGAGTAATTGTAACAGATACTAATATTCCACCCCTTTTTGCGCTTTCAATCCCATAGAATGATATGGATGCTTGACCATTTTCATCTCTGTCACCAGGTCGGCAAATTCTACCAAATTATCCGGAGCCCCCCTGCCGGTGATAATTACGTGAAGATTCTGGGGTTTCTTCCTAAGTGTCTCTATGATCATTTCGGAATCAAGAAAGGCATAATCCAGGACATAATTTAATTCATCCAGAACAATAAGATCATAATCCCCCGAAAGAATATCGTTTGCCGCCTTTGTCCACCCATTTCGGGCCAGTCTGATGTCATCTTCTATGTTTTCACTGTTCCAGGTGAACCCTTTTCCCAGCGTTTCCACTTCTATTCCCAGTTGTCTCAATACCTTTTGTTCGCCGGAACCGGAGTCTTTTTTGATGAAATGAAAAACCTTGATTTTGAATCCGTGCCCAAAGGCTCTTAAAACGCCTCCCAGAGCAGCAGACGTTTTTCCTTTGCCTTCACCCGTGTAAACGATTACTAAACCTTTTTTCACTTTGTCAGAATTCATTTCGTTGCTCCAGTAAAGATGGGAACGATGATGGTTAACATATGCGAGGGAATTGTTCGCCACTCAAAAGTCCCAATACCCTGTGTCCTTTTATCCTCGTTTCTAATAGGACCTTGCATTTGGGTTCTTCAACCACCCTGCCAATAATGGCAGTGTTTTTCCCCAGGGGATGCTTTTTCATGGCTGAGATGATAATATCGGCATCGTTCTCATCTGCAAAAACTACAATTTTCCCCTCATTTGCCAGGTATAGCGGATCAAAACCAAGTAAATCGCAGATACTTTTGACTTCTTGTCTAACGGGAATCAAGTCTTCATCAACAATGATTCCAACCCCAGAGGCTTCAGCAACTTCGTTAAGAACCGTGGCAAGGCCTCCTCTGGTGGGATCTCTCATGCAACTGACTTTCCCTGAAGTTTTGAGTATTGCCTCAACAAGACCATTCAATGGAGCGCAGTCGCTCTTGATTTCGCTGTGAAGAGAAAATTCGCCGCGAGCCAGCAAAACAGCCATTTCATGGTCACCAATGTATCCATTTATGATCACAACCTGGCCAGGTGCTGCGTTTGAACAGGAAAGATTAATCCCATCTGCTATTTTCCCCACTCCAGCTGTGGTTACATAGAGGTTGTCTGCAGCCCCTCTTTCAACAACTTTGGTATCACCGGCAACGATGGAGATACCCGCTTCCTTCGCCGTAGTTTTCATGGAATGGGCGATTTTTTCCAGATCATTTAAGCTAAAACCCTCTTCTATTATAAACGACACAGAAAGATATAAAGGAGTCGCACCCATCACAGAAAGGTCATTCACGGTTCCGCATATGGAAAGCCTGCCGATGTCACCGCCGGGGAAAAACAGGGGCTTTACCACGAAGGAATCCGTTGTGAAATCCAGCTTGCCACTTTCACACTCAAATACTGCGCTGTCTTCAAGCCCATTGAGTATCTCGTTGTCAAAGACAGGAAGAAATATTTTCTGAATCAATTCTGCGCTAAGTTTGCCTCCTGCTCCATGTGCGAGAAGGATCTTATCGTTTGTCATATCAGCTCCTACCTGTTACTTTCCGTACTTGTAAAAAGCTGCGCAACTACCTTCAGATGAAACCATGCACGGCCCCACCGGGTCTTCTGGTGTACATCTTTTGCCAAAGAGTTTGCACTGCGGTGGTAATTTCAATCCCTGAAGTATTTCTCCGCATATACACCCGGCAGGTTCTTCTGCTGACATTTCCGGTATATCAAAAAACTTTCTTGCATCCGTTGAAGAATACTTATCTTTTAGAGCTAGGCCACTTTTTGGAATTGTACCGATGCCTCTCCATTGAGAATCTGTAACCTCGAAAACTTCGTACATGGTTTCAACGGCCTTTTTGTTACCTTCCG
>QMLL01000404.1 GCA_003646715.1 Deltaproteobacteria bacterium | reverse complement strand
GTGTTCTAAAAAAAGCAGCTGATCTTTTTATAAACCACATTTCAAAAAAAGGCCGATTTGACATGGTAATTGAGAAACTCGGAATTGAAACGGTAAAATGTGAACTTGGTTTTCAATAACGCGGGTATTTAGGTATTTGATAAGTAGCAAGTTTCAAAAAAAATCAAACCGATTAACATATCCTGCACAAACTTCCATGGCCAATATTGGAAGGCCCTGGCAAACAGTGAAAACGTGAGTAAAATAGCTTTCCATACCCCCACGCTGTAGGACAGCACTATGAACCACGAAAATAGTTGGGATTTGAAAAATCGCGCATTTTAAAGGTCTCTGCGTAAAATGGCGGCGGGTTACGGTTTTACCACGCATATTGATCAATTTTTACAGTTGGGTCAAAATGCGCAACTGTCTCCCTCATCAGGAGTGGACAGACCGGAAGATTTTACCCGTACAGTTAAGTTTTTGTCCGCTGGCTATTTCTTTTACCACAAATTTTACCGGCAGAAACTTTTCAATTATTTTCATGTTAGTATGAGAATGTAACGACACCTTACTGGTCAAAAACGTCCCATTTGACACAAGCGCAAGATAGATAAGAAGTTGATCCGTAAGAAAATTTTCAACTGGTACCATACTTTTGTGATGATAAGCTGCGGCGTTATACGCTTCTGCTGCTACCTTTTCTGCCCTTTTTCCTTTTTCTCCAATTGACTGAAACACGCACGTTACATTTTCATACTCCAAAATAATTATAACTGCGTTTCCGGGTCCGGGGCTGTTTGTAATGTTAACTATTTCAACTTCATCAGTCTCAAACCAACCCTGTTTTAGCAGAATTTTCTTTTCTCTTTCCGCTATGTGCTGCGGAAGTTTTGACAGGAGAATTCTGGCCCTTTTCTTTAAAAGAGGCCCCCTTTCAATTAATTCCACTTTTTTTGGTAGATCCCCGGCAGGCCGGATCTCCGCTTTGATCTTTCCTCCTCCCGCAGGATAAAAACCATATGACATTAAATTTAAAGACGCATTAAATCCGAACCGATGGATAGCCGGCAAAAAGGATTTGGCCAAAAAATCGGCCGTAGGTGCCATGGGATTATGAGTACCGCCCTGTATGGTTACTGTAGAGGAAGAATCGGCATAAAAAAGAATGGGTAGAACGGTCTGCAAGACCAGACAGCATGATCCTGCGCTTCCTATATCAAAGCTGTAATTTCCAGCACGAATTTTACCGGGATTAAAAACAAGTCTCTGCGAATTAAGAGAGTCCCCCTTACAATCTGCACCACATATACTTGCTGCAGCTTCCACCGACACAAGATGTTGTCTTTTAAGGCCGGGTTTTTTTCTTTTGCCCCTAATGTGCTCAATTACAAATGCTTTACCTGTTATTGCAGAAAGAGACAGAGAAGTTCTCAGAACCTGCCCTCCTCCTTCACCGATTCTTCCGTCTATATGAATTGTCATAGCCAGGATTCTCGCTGTGCAGGAACACGAAGGGTAGGATACTCAAGCAAACAATAACTACGAAAACCTAGTTTGATTTTTCGTAAAAGGGTAATATGTGATCTATAAGAAAGCTTAGTAAGTCTGTTTCGGTGATCAGTCCCACCAATTTTTCGTCTTCTACAACCGGGAGACAACCGATTTTTTCCTTTAACATTATTCTTCCGGCCTCTTGCAAGCTCATCCCTGGTGAGACGGAAATTACATTTTTCACCATTATTTCTCTAATCTTAATGGATTTTAGATGTTCCCTGTTCTTATCGTAATCATCACCCAGCACGGATGCCAAAGAAGCCCTAAAAAGATCCCTTTGACTGATGATTCCCACAAGCTTAGAACCTTCAACTACCGGCAAATGTCTTATTCTACCCAGACTCATAATATCATGAGCCAGGGAAAGCTCATCATCAACGGTTAAAACCACCGGATCAGGCGACATGATTTCTCTGACTTCTACTGGCATTTATATCCCCTTCCGTACATCGTATTTTTATTAATTTGTTTCTTCATCAGATAATCCGCTAATTAACATTTATCCCGGTTCTAGACACTGTATAGAGTGAAACTCAGAAAAAAAAATAATGACTACAACCAACAACGCTGGATTCCTGCCTGCGCAGGAATGACAGGAGGATAGATTCGACATCATTCCCGCGAAAGAGGTAATCCAAGCAAGTAGGCTAAAGTAAAAAACCCTTGTAGTATCATGACATCGGTCGTTCAAAAGGGTTTTCACTTAAACCTATGACGACTAGTATCATTAAATCGCTCAAAGTACAATAGGGCAATTACTCGCCTGCTTGAATGAGACTACGTGTCCACCCTCTTGCTTGTAACTTCTTCAAGATACAAGCGCATTTTCGCAAGGTCAAACACGGATTCCTGAAGTCCCAGTTTCAAGCAGCTAACGAATATTTCACCGTCTTCCACGCCAATTTCCTGAGCCATGTATTCCTTGACCAACTGAAGACACCCAAGGTTGGCAGGCAACCCGTTCCATAAGTTCCAGCTTCGAAAGTGAATGCTAAAGTGCAATTTCCCAAACTTGATAGCCGTATCTATGCCCCTCAGACACTGGGTGGTACCAGGATGCTCCTTATTGAACGAATTGTCTATGGTACGTTTTCTGACAAGTTCTCCAGTTTTCCGATCTGTAACAACTATGTCTTCCCTGTAGTCTACCGTTTCGTCGTAAAAATAGAGGCTCTCAGGTCTACCGACAGTCATGTAGCAATGTTTGGTACCCGGACCGTGTTCTTTGTAATAGTTTATGACCCATTCAATTTGCCACCACAGGTCTTCACCATAGGTGTAATGTTCCCCGGGCTGGGCGACATCGGTCATGTAATAAGGAAGGTAAGACTCCAGGTAGCCTTGATCTATCGGGTTTGGTATGCCGAGCCCTTCCGGTATATGGGGTTCGAGAGGCCTCGTTCCGGGATGAGTGATTTGAGCTGACACAAAGTCGAGTTCCCACCGCTTGGTGGGCGTGCTCCCTGCAGTAACCTGATACTCTCGGCCTTCCTCAACTGCTTTTCTTACAAGCTGGTACCACAAATCGGGTATATCTCTGGCAATAACAAAT
>QMLL01000403.1 GCA_003646715.1 Deltaproteobacteria bacterium | reverse complement strand
GCGATTGAAGACGACCCGAAAGTGGATAAACGAAAGGCTGCTAGAGCCCTTGCTCGCTTCATGAGCCTGCATCCTCATAATATCGCACAAAAGACCGAAGTTATGATTGAACATTTCCGCCATTTCACCATGCATAAGATCGGTGGAAGGGCAAAAGCCATGGTGGTCACCTCATCACGCCTCCATGCTGTAAAGTACAAAAAGGCTTTTGACAAGTGCATTGCTGAGAAGGGTTACAAAGGGATCAAGACGCTGGTGGCCTTTTCTGGAACGGTAATTGATCCCGATGTTCCGGATATGGAGTATACAGAAGTCAGTATGAATAATGGTATTCGGGAGAAAGAGCTACCAGAACGTTTTGCCACAGATGGATACCAGGTGCTTATTGTAGCCGAGAAGTATCAAACCGGGTTTGATCAACCTCTCTTGCACACAATGTATGTGGATAAGCGCCTTTCGGGAATCCAGGCAGTGCAGACGCTTTCCCGGCTGAATCGGACTCATCCTGGGAAGGAAGACACGTTTGTCCTGGACTTCGTGAACGAACCTGAGGAGATTCTAGCTGCATTTCAGCCGTATTATAAACGAACACTGGTTGGCGAGCGAGCAGATCCCAAGCAGCTTTATGAACTGCAAGCAAAATTGGACGCATATCAGGTGTATTTCAAGAGCGAAATTGAAGAGTTTTGCAAGGTGTTTTATAAGCCCAAGACAAAGCAGACCGCTTCAGACCATGCTAGGATGAATGCGTGTATTGATCCGGCGGTAAGCCGGTATAACTATCTTGATGAAGAAACACGCCAGGAATTCCGCAAGACACTGGTTGCGTATAAGAATTTGTACGCGTTTCTTTCCCAGATTATTCCTTTTCAAGATTCAGACCTTGAGAAGTTATACTCTTACATCCGTTTCTTGCTGGCAAAGCTCCCAAAAGGGGACCGGGGACCGGTTTACAAGTTCGATGATGAGGTGGCCCTAAAATATTATCGACTTCAGAAAATTAGTGAGGGTTCCATAGTTCTGGATCCTCAAGCAGAATATAGTAGGGTTGATGGCCCAACATCTGTAGGAACTGGACTCGCACGAGGTGAGCAGATAGAGCTCTCAAAACTAATTAATATCCTCAATGAGCGGTTCGGTACGGAATTCAAACCCGCTGACCAACTCTTTTTTGATTCAATCAAGGAAGATGCAGTGGCGGATTCAGGCCTTCGGCAGGCAGCACTGGCTAATACAATGGAGAATTTCGGATATGTATTCCTCAAAGCGCTGGAAGGACTTTTCATTGATCGGATGGAGCAAAATGAAGAGATCACAGCGAAGTTTTTAAATGACAAGGAATTCCAACAAGTTGTGGGGCAACACCTTTTGAAAGAAGTTTACGAGCATATCAGGTCTGAAGAGACTGGAATGAGGTAAAAGACGCTTCAGGCCTAAAGAACCTGGATCGAACTAACGGGGGGTTAAATGGAAAATTATAATCTATCAAAAAAAGTTTCCCCATGGTTAACCGTGGTCTACATCATTATTGGAGCGGCAGTAAGTCTAACTGTTACCGTGCTAACACAGCTTTACTTGATTCCATCTAGAGAGATCAAATTACATATGTATCAACAAAAAGAATATAGAGTCACAAGGCTATATCAACCTTTGTTGGTTTCAACAGGATATGGGAACTTTTCAATGACTGCACCGGGAGTATTTTTCAAGGTTAATAAGATTATGGAAAGTTATGGGTACTTAGCTGATCAGGAGGTGGTTGAAAAATATATTGAATTTTTAAAGCTAGTAAGATTCGCAAATTACAATGACCTCAGGAAGGGAAACTTTATTCAGAAGCCAGCTTCAGAGAACCTAATAATAGAACTGATCAGGCAAGGGGTCACACCGTTGAAGTGGACTCCGAGCTCCTTGGAAGAGGCTCTTAAGGTGGAAGAGGAATTTCAGAATGTGCTGCGTAAGCATTATGAAAAGGCTGTAGAAGATCTTAAGAATAGCTAAGGGTGCGGGAAAATGTTAGGGCGCACTTGCGGGTAATTGTAAAGCGAATTCTGCGTAAGAATGGGTATCCACCTGACAAACAGGAAAAGGCTACTCAGACGGTTTTGGAGCAGGCGGAGGTTTTGTGTGAGTCGTGGACAGAAGAGATGGTGCAATAGGAGAAGAAAGGGATCGGTGACCAGTAATCTAACATATTCAATTGAAGGATTATGATGGTCTAGGAACTTATACCGGTTCTGAATGAATATAGACAGTGTGGATTATGGTATTTTCCACAAAAACTATTATCACTTTGAAGGGGCTAGATGGATATAGAAGAATTACAAGAAAAAGTCATTGATTATAGAAATCAACGTGACTGGGCCAAGTATCACAATCCCAAGGATCTCGCAATTTCTCTTTCTCTTGAGGCAGGAGAGTTACTGGAGATTTTTCAGTGGAAAAGCCAGGACGAGGTAGAACTTATCAGGACTGATCCGAAACAGAGGCAGCGTGTTAAAGAGGAACTGGGAGATATCTTTATATATGCTCTCACTATGGCCCACGAGTTTGGATTTGATCCTGCGGAGGTCATTTTAGAGAAAGTTGAAATTAACGACAAAAAGTACCCTGTTGAGAAGGCCAGAGGTAGAGCAGATAAATATACAGCATACTAAGAGTAGTAGATACGTTTTTGAAAGGTTAAGTGAATTGAACATGGGCGCCGAGATGAAAGCAACAAAATGCTTTGTCGGTGTCACTGACAACGACTGGTTCAGTTTTCTTTCTAAGAAACCTGATATTGATGAGGTCAACTTCTGGCAGCCAAGCGGGAGGACGATCTTTAGGGCTTTGAGTCCAGGTGAGCTTTTTCTTTTTAAGTTACATGCTCCTTATCACTATATTGTGGGCGGAGGATTTTTTGTACATGGCAGTATTCTTCCGGTCAGTCTTGCGTGGGAGGCTTTTGGTGAAAAAAACGGTGCGAGTTCTTACCTCGAGATGAGAAGGTTAATTGAAAGGCGCCGTGAGGCTCAGCCATTTGAGGATTACAAGATAGGATGTATCCTTTTATGTGAACCGTTTTTCTTAGAGAGAGATGACTGGATT
>QMLL01000402.1 GCA_003646715.1 Deltaproteobacteria bacterium | reverse complement strand
TGTTTCTCGATGCGCAACATATAGAGTAGGCGATAATATTTCTCTTTGTTATCTAGCAAGATACGCGCTTACCAAACAGCGACCTAATCATCTTAGGCAGATGTCTTTTTAACCCCACCGGGAGAAAATCAACGATGAAAAAAGCCACCTTAGGCCTTTTGCTGGCCCTTCTGATCCTTGTCTCAGGCTGCACTTCCCAGGACCACTCTGGAGAAAGCGGCGCGCCCTCAGGGGAAACGCACTCCGCTGCTGTCGAGAAGCCCTGCCCGAAACCAGCGAGACCATAAAGATAGCCTCGTGGAAGATTTCGAATTTTGACAAATTCATAGAGGAGAGAAAAAAGTTAATTCTGCAAAAATTTGAGGACCTGAGGTTGTTGGCCTAATCAACAAGCGCTCTTTTTTGGTTACTATGAGGTTTTGGGAATTATTGGAAATATGAAACAAGAGTAGCAATGAGGATTTTTTAAAAAGGAAACCTAATGGAAAACCGCCATGACTGGGAAGTCAAAAAATTTGTCACAGAGGAGTATTTTAAAAACGATGACAACCTGAGGGCTCTTTTCGAGGACTATATCAAGCTCAATTCCTTCCATGAGATGGTAGAAGAAGTCCTGAGGAAAACCGTTGAGAATCTGCTTGCAGGCGATGGGATTGATAGGCCTGCAAAAGCGTGGGCCGCTGCGAGGCGCTCGTTTCCCGAGTTGCGGATGATAAGGATGCTTTCGCTTGCGGATGACGAGAGCATTGACAGGTTCTGCGAATACAAAACCTGTCTGACCTGCAGAGCATGGACCTGAACGCATGGATATACGGTTACGGGAGGATACTGCATGAGGTCTTCAGGAAGGTTTCCCTCATGGACGTCTCGGTTATGAATCCTTTTACAAAGGTGGATTTTGATCCCTTCTGGCCTACAAAGCTTGGGCTCAGGGTTTACCTCAAAATATTCGGAGAGGAATCCTCGTTCGAAACTGTTGATTCTCCCTCCAGGCTGCTTGAACTGAGCTCGCTGATTATCGAGGCTGTTGCAAAAAGCTTCAAATGGAAGGGGACCACTGTGAAGGAATACAGGAGAAGCCTTGATGAGATAGATAAACTGATATTTTCTTTAAACAGCCTGAAAGGAAATCTCAAGAAAGACATGGATGACCAGATTAAACATCTGAACGAAGTTGATCTTGAAGAGTTAATATATGAGTAGTAGCGCTTTCGTATCGGGTCGCTGTAGATTGGCTCTGTGCCTGTGTGCGTGCCGGTTCGAGTCCGGCCTTCGGCACCATTTTTTTTATATTTTGTAGAATTTCAGGTGCTTGCATCGCTGGATGACGCGCCATGTGCGGGTTGTGTGTGCTATTTTTGCCCGACGGGAAAATGTTACTTGACAATTTCCTTGATAAACTTGACTGCATCAAATATTATCTCCTCCAATGAGGAGAAAGGAGGAGAGAAGGGAGATCATAATAAGCATGTATAAATGGCAGCGAGTGAAGGTTTTAGAAAGTCAGGGTAAGAGGATTAAAGAGATTGCGAGATGTGTGAAGTTATCCAGGAACACGGTGCGTAAATACATGAGGAGTGCGGAGCCGCCTAGATTCAAGAAGGGAATGTTGTGAAAGGGTTATATAGGCACCAGGATCTATGATGAGCTTGTGGGATTAGGGTACAAGGGCTCTCTTTCAACGGTTCACAAGTACATATCAAGGCTAAAAGAGGAGCAGGAGATATCCAGGAAGGCTAGCACCCGAGTGGAGACGGGGCCTGGTGAGCGTTTTAAAAGGGAGAAGAGTTACTCTTAGGCCTTTACCCGAAGTAGAACCGCGGTTGTTGTTTAAGCTGGATATCCGCAAGTTAGCAATGATGGTTATATGTCGTGGGGAGGGAATTATTGTCCTGTGCGCAGTAATGGAGGTAGATTTCGACCAGGCCGCGATGGTAGCTGTGAGATACAGAAGGTGAAAAAAGACGTGAGTAGTGATACCAGTTGTCTGAGGATTCTATAATGTGGAGTATGAGTAAGCGGTCACTCAGTTTGGCTTTCTCCAGGGTTTTGATGGCAGAACAGACGTAAGCACTGCATAAGCCTGAGCCGTATATACCATAGTTCCTACGATCAATACCGCGATTAGCCGGATTTTTAGGATGAAGAAGGCAGCCAACTGAGCGTTCTCGCTCATCCAGAAACGCAACATAGGGGCATTTCTGACTAAACACTTCTTTCTTTCTGACTTGGGTTTTGTATAGGGTAAGATCACTACTATCTCTGACAATCTCTTTGTAGGCTTTCTTTCTCCATCGATATTTCCTCTCGAGTACATCACGCTCTTGAGTAAAATCGTCACAACAACCTGCACAAGTTCGCCTGGAATCCATTCTGCAAAGGAATTTTAAATTATTTCCAAAAAGAACATTTGAAACCGTAGCAGGATCTAGAGATGTGGGAAGTAGGTTAGAAGCTGTCCTGGAGATGCTATCCGCATAGCAGGCAATCTCACCTTCACTTATCGCAGGAATCTTTTCAACACTCTCCACCAAGCTCTGAACCTTGCCGGATTTAAGAGACGTCATGTCAAGGTCTGTTCTTACTTATTCCACCTCAATCTTCGTGGCTTTTTTTGATCGTGAGGCAGAAGTTTTTTTCTTTTCTAGGGCTGAGATCCTGGCGTCGATCAATGATTTGAATGCCT
Organism: Deltaproteobacteria bacterium; assembly: GCA_003646715.1. Taxonomy (GTDB): domain Bacteria; phylum Desulfobacterota; class Syntrophobacteria; order B119-G9; family B119-G9; genus B119-G9. The sequence goes on along the minus strand of QMLL01000402.1, from coordinate 407 downwards.
GCAGAAGCTCTATCTGCGCGTTGTAAATATGGTTACAAAATTCGCTGTGTTTCACCTTGCTTTCTTTAACCGTTTTCAGAAAAAAACAAAACGGGCAATAGAGATCAGGCTGAAATTCTTCTTCAGCCGTGGTTTCCTCTTTCTTCTTGCTCATTGTTCCCTCCAAAATCTATCGTAAGATAGTCTTTTTCGAGGCGTGCTTTTTTAGGTTCTAAACCTACAAATGTACGAGGTAATATTATATTTCTTTTAAAATTACCTATTCTGATTACCAGTTCTTCTCCTACTTTTACTAAATCAATTTCGTCTTTATCTACAAAAGGTAAGTGTAGCCTTATAGTATGCCTGTGGTTTTCGCCCACGAATTCATAGGGACGGTGCTCGTAAAAAATATCGCAGGGATTTTT
>QMLL01000401.1 GCA_003646715.1 Deltaproteobacteria bacterium | reverse complement strand
TCAGGTGGTGGGGCAGGCGTATAACGGTCTTGAGGCCATTGAAATGATCCCAAGGCTGAATCCCGACGTGATTACTCTCGACGTAGAAATGCCAAAAATGGATGGCCTCACCGCTTTAAAGCATATCATGATAAAGTTTCCGCGCCCTGTCGTAATGATAAGCACCCTCACCCGCGAAGGCTCAAGGCCTGCGTTCGAGGCTCTAAGATACGGAGCAGTTGATGTTATTGCCAAGCCTTCTCAGGTATCAGAAGAAGATATCCTTAGTCAGGAAGAAAAGATTAGAAATACTGTCAAAAAAGCGGCAAGAGTAAGCGTTGAGGCCTTACATTTCGTTCGTCCGAAAACCGGGATAACATCAAGCCTTGAAAATTTAAACGAACCGACACAGTCAGAACTTAAAAAAGTACTGGCTATAGGCACAGGAATTGGTGGTTACAACGTATTGTTGCAATTAATCCCTCTACTACCACCTGATCTCCCCCTAGCCTATCTTGTGATGACATGGATGGATGAAAAATACCTGAAAGCCTTTTCTTCTTATCTTCAGCAAAATACAGAAATTAACATTGACATTCCTGAATCCGGGAAAGAACTCAAGGCCGGCAACTGTTATATAGCTACCAGGGGAAATTACGTCACAGTTTCTACAAATAGAAATGGTAAATATCAGATTTCCGTTGACATTCCTTCGCTTACCAAGGAAGCAACCAATTCTCTGGACATGATGTTCACGTCCGTCGCAGAAACTTTTGCAAATAATGCCATAGGAATTGTACTCTCTGGAAGTGGGGATGATGGAATCCAGGGGCTAGAATATATTACCCGTTCGGGGGGCACCGCTTTCGTTCAAAAACCAGAAAGTTGTCTGGAACAGGAACTACCTACGAAGGTTATAAAATCGGTAAATAAGGTGAAGATAGTTACGCTTAAGGAAATCCCCGAATTTCTTGAAAAGATATGTAACAGCCCTGGGGCATCATAAAGGAAACAGATAGGTGAATAAGCATATCATGCAGTTATATATTGATCGCAAATAAGATAAAAAGGAGGTGCACAATGGCTCAATCAACAGCAGCTGCCGCTGTTCTGGCCGAAGATAGCGAGCAGATAAAACAACTGGTAAGTTTCGTACTGGGGAAAGAAGAATTCGGCGTAGATATCCTGATGGTTCAGGAAATTATACGCCTGGCCACCATTACTCCTATTCCCAATGCCCCGGAATTCATTGAAGGTGTTATAAATTTGCGGGGTAAGATTATACCAATAATCGATCTCAGAAAGCGCCTGAAGATAACCAAAGAAGAAGTTAAAAACGCGAAACACACGAGAATACTTGTGATTGAGATCGATGGAAACGTGACAGGATTCATTGTGGACGCTGTCTCCGAGGTTCTCAAAATTCCGACCAGTCGTATCGAGCCTCCACCGGAGATCATCGTATCCAGTATCGATTCGGAATACATCTCGGGGGTGATCAAGCTCGAAGAGAACCTGTTAATACTTCTCGATTTTAAGAAAATCCTGAGAATTGAAGAAAGAAATAAGTTGAGACAGGTCCATCAAGATCTGTCAACATAGTACATTGTGAGATTGGAAATAAAACACCTATAATCAGATACCAGGGAGGTACCAAAATGAAAAATTTGCATTTTTTTCAGAGCATCAAAACAAAATTGATTTTCCTCTTCTTATTGATCGGTTTGATCCCGATGATCTTCGTGGGATACAGAAGCTACTCGATATTCAGTCAAACTGCTCATGAATCAAAAGCCTCGCATCTAATGGATCTCGCAAAACATACTATTGACAGTATAGACATATTGCTCGACACCTGCTTGGACGACACCAAAACCTGGTCAAAAACCGTGTACGTAAAAACGGCCATTGACATAGGCGGAGGACAGGCCGGATGTGATGACTTTTTCAAAACCCTCGCCAAAAACTACAGCAAATACTATCTGATAATGTTATTTGATAAAGACGGAAAGTGTATCTCGGCAAGTGATAAGTCACTCATTGGCGGACATCTCGACAAAGACGATTTCAAGATATTCAAAAAGGCCCTTGCAGGCACTCCCTGTGCAAGTGACTTTTATTCCTGCAATTTTGTCAAAAAAGCCTTCCCAAAATCAAACGGCTGGACAGTGGCCTTCTATGCCCCGGTAATTATTAATGGGAAAGCAGAGGGAGCAATCTCTACCAGGCTGAGATGGCCACGGATACAGTCAATTTTGGATCAAATCAAGGTTGGAAAAAGCGGTTACGCTTATCTCGCCAATAAGAATGGTGATCTTATCGGTCACCCGAACCATAAGTTGTACGGAGTTAATCTTGCGACAAAATTAAATCTTCCCCAACTAGCTAAAGCTTTCCGAGAACATACGCAGGGAACCATAATATATGATTTTCGTAACGTAAAAACCAATCATCTTGATCACAAGCTAGTGGGCTATGCCAGAAGTACAGGATTCCAGAATTTCAAGGGCCTCGGCTGGACCGTTGGTGTGGGCGCTGATACAAGTGAGCTCTTCGCAAGCGTTCATGCTCAGGTAAAAGAAATGAAAATCGCCGCTTTGATAGCTGCCGTCTTAATCTGTCTATTTGGTGCTTTCATTGCTCTTATTTTCTCTCGTCCAATTACCAAAGCCAGCGCGTTGATGGAAAAAGTTGCCAAAGACTTAGACTTCACTCTCAGACTAAATGTCAAAGGAAACGACGAAATTGCAAAAATGGGACGAGCCCTCAACTCTCTTCTTGAGAGACTGCAAGAAACCTTCGGAACCGTTATTCAGAGTAGTTCTACAGTTAGCAGTTCCGTTGAAAAAGTTAAAGAGACCTCTGAAAAGATCGTTAACAACGCTTCAACTCAGGCTGAAAGAGCGCAGGACGTTCTGAAACGTGTTGAGCTCATGGGTCAAACAGCCAGCGAGGTTCAGAAAAACGCTCTTGTGACCAAAGAAGTATCAACAGCACCTCTTCGGCCATCACAGAAATGGCTGCCACAATTCAGGAAGTTTCCAGAAATGCGAAAACACAGTTCGTGAAATCCGAAGAAACATTGAAAATCGTGCACGCTATGGGAGAAACTGC
>QMLL01000400.1 GCA_003646715.1 Deltaproteobacteria bacterium | reverse complement strand
CATATCGACGAGTAGCGAGTACAACTATCGATGGAAGATCAATTTAAAACCACAGGAGGGACGGGCAATACTTTATGATTTGACAATACCAGGTGAGGCGATTGAAAAATTACCTCCTGTAATTATAGAAGGAATAGACAAAGAACTTGTCACAGGTACAGAGGTCATGGTGATGCCATAATGATCGTTTCGAACATCCAGTCAATAGCAAGCTTAAAACAGCTAATCCAGATAATCTATGAACAGATAGAAGAGGGTAGCATACCACATCTGCAGCTTCCGACACGTGCAAAGAACAACATCGAAATAAGCGAGAGTGATGTGTGGGTCTATGGCAGCGGCAAGAGCATAAGGAGTGCAAAGACCACCAAAGGTGCATACCAGCTCCTGAAAACAACACACATCTGCGACCTTCTCATCAATGACCACCTGATTAACAATAAAAGCTCAACTTTAAGAGAAATTTACTACATATCTGAGAACTGGGATATAGCTAAATTTAATGAGCAGCCAGAAAGCGACCGGCTCATAGAAGACCTTGAAATCATAACCGGACTTCAGCGGGAGGATTTTCATGTGCGGCCAGAAGAGAATGGTGCTACCATCTTTGGACCACTGCGAATCAGGGAAACCACGAAACGGGGGGAACGGATCATTCACTGCCAGGAAGATGTTGGAGAGGCAGGATACCAGATACCATATAACGTTGAGAACATCGAATTTCTCGAGCACGATGCACAAATCATTATTGCAATCGAGACCGGGGGCATGCAGGATCGATTAATCGAGAACAGCTTCGATGAAAAATATCACGCACTGCTCATCCATTTAAAAGGACAGCCAGCCCGGAGTACCCGCAGACTGATCAAACGATTGAACGAAGAACTCAACATCCCGGTTGCAGTATTCACAGATGCCGACCCATGGAGTTACCGCATTTATGCAAGCGTAGCTTATGGGGCAATCAAAACCGCACACTTGAGCGAATTCATGGCAGCACCAGAAGCAAAATTCCTTGGGGTACAGCCAAGCGATATTATTGACTATGATTTATCTACAGACAAACTTACTGATCAGGATATGAAAGCACTGCACAACGAACTAACAGATCCGCGCTTTGATACTGACTACTGGAAAAACCAGATTAACCTTCAAATCGAACTTGGAAAAAAGGCAGAGCAGCAAGCGTTTGCAGGAAAAGGACTTGACTATGTGACAGATACATACCTGCCAACACGACTTGGCGAAATGGGAATGATAAAACGATGACACTGGGTGAAGAAGGGGCTAAAAAATATGCTCATTTGAAAAAAATAAAAAAGAAATCAGTATTCATTCGTTAAGGCATAGTTTTGCCGTACATCTGCTGGAAAGCAGTGTGTATTTGAGGTATATTCGAGAATTGCTTGGGCATAAAAGTTCAAAAACAACAGAAATATATACGCATGTGAGTAACAAGGATATAGGTAAGATTAAAAGTCCATTAGATAGTTTACAGATAAAAGGAGAAGAAAATGATCAAATATGAATGCGTTCGACCAAAATGATGTATATCCGAACCTTGTTCGGATATATCGACAAATTGTAGGGATATGCGAAATGGGTTCGGATATAAGTTGTTAGGCGAAATCCAGCAATACCAAAGAGGTGGTAATGATGGAAGCGTTTCGTAAAGTAATAAGAGTTTTCATAGGTTCCCCAAGCGATCTTAACGATGAACGAACTCTGTTTCGAAAAATTGTTGAGGAAGTGAACCGAATCAAAGCTAATTCCGTGGGAATTCAATTAGAGCCTGTAGGCTGGGAAGATACTTTACCCGGGAAAGGTCGTCCTCAAGAATTGATAAATGAGGATATAAAACAATCCGACCTTGTTGTTCTGCTTCTCTGGAAACGCTGGGGAACGCCTACAGGGAATTACACATCCGGCTTCGAGGAGGAGTACGAACTCGCAAAATCTTTGAATGAGAATACTAATGGCAAACCATCAATCTGGCTTTACTTCCGGGCTGTTCCTGATGATATGCTTGCAGACCCAGGCAAACAATTAAAAAAAGTACTGGAATTTAGAGATAGAATCGAGAAAGAAAGGAAATTTTTATTTCGTGCCTATGAGAGTTTAGACGAATGGGAGAGATTATTTAGAGAGCATCTCTGCCGTTGGATAGATAATATAAAAATTGTACAGGACAAATTAGATAGGGAAGATAAGATACCATTAGGTATCCGTTCAGATGACATTCAAGTAAAAAACCCTGTAGTTTTCCTTTCTTACATACGTGAAGATGAGCAAATTGTAAGAAGATTAAAGAAAGACCTGACAGAAAGAGGAATTAAAATCTGGATAGACAAAGAAAAAATACAGCCAGGCGACAGATGGATGCAAAAAATTAGCGAAGCTATTATAAGTTGTGAGTTTGCGATAATATGTCTCTCTCAAAAAGCGCTGTCAAAGGAGGGATATTTTCAAAAGGAGTTAAAAGAGATCAATAAAAGGGCTGAGTTACTTCCACGAACAAGAACATTTCGAATTCCGGTGAGGTTAGATGATTGTGCCATTCCTGATGAACTTAAGGAAATTCATGTGATTGATCTTTTTAAAGATTGGGAGTCAGGAGTAAAGGGTATAACCAAAAGCATTGTGGCGAACTCTTCCAATGTATCCCTACAACAGCAAATGATGGAAATCCCCAAAGTCGAAATACCAGTTGAGCTTTTGAAAGGTATCATGCAAAAATTGGTTAACGAGGCCATCGAAAAAGCGGAATCTGGACAAATAACCAAGGCAGAAGAGTACTTCGCTATTGCCACCGCAGTTCCAACTGATATAAATGCCCTTAATCTATACGGGCTATTTCTACAACGAATTGGCATGTTAAAGAGGGCGGAGGAGAAATTTAAGCAGATAGAGGATATCGGTCAAAAGACTGGCGATATGATTTTGGTAGCAGTTGCCTACGGCAACTTGGGCATCTTGTATTTGACCCGTGGAGACCTCAAGGCTGCGGAGGAGATGTACAAAAAATCCCTTGCCATCAACGAGGAACTTGGACGAAAGGAAGGCATGGCAAATCAGTACGGCAACTTGGGCAACTT
>QMLL01000399.1 GCA_003646715.1 Deltaproteobacteria bacterium | reverse complement strand
TTTGTAAGTTTTGATAAAAAACCTGGAGATGGTAAAGTAAAGGTTAGGGCAACACATCTCTATGATAAACCTGGAACATACAGGGTTATTGTTAAAATAACGGATATATTCGGTGGAGAAACATCAAAGGAACTTATTGTCAATGTGAGGGGATAAAAATGTCAAAGAAAAATGATATTATAAAATTTGAAGTCAAAAAACCTCCTTCAGATATAACTTTCATTCCCCCAGACTCCATCCTTGAGCCCTATCCCAAGGAAATAAAAATTGATGCCCCATATTTGGACATCGTTGAAAAAAGATTTAAGGAGTATATTTTGAATGGGATTGCATGGGCAAATGAGCAGAGGAAAAAAGGAAATCCCTATGCAAGGTTTCCATCAGAAGCTGTTTGTGTAAACAATTTGAGATTGGAAGTTAAAAAGTGGAGAGAAGAGGGCTATCCAGATGTGACTGACACCACAAGGTATTTGCTCAATTTCTGGTTCGAGCAACCAAGGGATAAAGTATTCTGGTTCTCTCAAAGGGAGGCTATCGAAACCCTGATTTATCTATACGAAGTTAAAGAGATAACGAAAGTCAGCGAGTTATTAAACAAATGCGGCGCTTTTAGGCTCTCAGGGTATGAAGAATATGATAAATATCCCAGATATGCTTTTAGAATGGCAACCGGTTCAGGAAAAACGCTTGTAATGGCTCTTCTAACTGTATGGTCATTTTTCAACTATCTTTACGAGGATAAAGAAAAATACACGAGATTCTTTCTTTTCGTGGCTCCAAATATAATAGTTTATGACAGATTGAGGAAAGACCTTGAGGATCTATCAATATATGAGGAATTCCAGCTCGTTCCCGAGGAATGGAAGAAAGATTTTAAGGTTCAGGTGGTTACGAGAGATACATTTTCAGATGCGGATAGATTTCCTCCACCAGATGATGAAGGTGTAATATTTGTAACCAATATTCATCAAATAGGTTTCAGAGAAGAGCGGAAGAAAAGAGAGGATATTGTAACCACGTTGTTTGATATTCCTAATCCGGGTAAGGATCCTTATAAAGCAACATCAATAAAGTTGTGGGAGATACTAAACAATTATCCAAATCTGATGATCTTGAAAGATGAAGCTCATCATATACACAGAGAAGAAAGCAGGTGGCAAAATTATCTCTGGGATTTACATAATGCTCTACTTTCTAATCATTCAAAAGGCATATTCATGGAACTAGATTTTACAGCCACACCAAAGGATGAAAGAGGAGCTTTGTTTCCATGGATAATAGTCGATTTTTCTTTGAGAGAAGCGTTACAAACAGGAATTGTAAAATATCCAGCTAAGGTTATTGTTTATGATGCTCCGCCCATCAAAAAGGGCTTTTCCATAGACGATTTCACTCCCTATATACGTGCTGCATTAGATCGTTGGAGAAAACATAAAGAAAAATTGAAGGAGCTCGGGAGAAAGTCCGTTCTTTTCATAATGGCTGATGAAACACCAAATGCTGATGCAATTTATGAAAAACTACTGGAGGAACCAGACATTGATTCATCAAATATGATTCTTATTCATTCGGAACTTGATAAATGGAAAACGAAGTTAAAACAAAAGGGAAAGGAGATAGTATCGAAAATTAGGATAAATGGAGAAGAAAAGGAAATTGATAAAGAGCTTGCAGTTGAGCTCGTTAGGAATCTTGATGATCCTGGTAACCCAATAGAAGTTATATCCAGCGTTATGATGCTGAATGAAGGATGGGATGTCCGCTCAGTTACGGTAATTTTGGGGTTAAGGTCCTATGCCTCAGAGAGGGAAGTATTACCAGAACAGGTTATAGGGAGAGGACTAAGAAAACTTTTCCCAGAAGAGGGTGTAAATGTTGAAAAGTGGGTAAATATTCTAGAAGTAGTAGGTCCACCCAACCTCCTAAAAGTACTTGACAATCTTGAACAACAAGAGGGTATAAAGATACCTGAAGCACCACAAAAATTCTTTGTATCTTTTAATCCGCGAATAGATGCACCCGAAGAATTAAAGTTTGACATTCCTAAAGCAGAATTTCTATCTTTTAATGAGAATATAGATGTCGAGGCAATCATCAAAAATATATTCTCAAAGTTACCATCAAACGTTTATGATCTAGCTGAGATTGATGAGTTTAAGAAAAAGTACGATTATGAAGTTATTGATTTGAGAGGACAGACATTGGATGAAGGACAAATAGAGGCAGAGGTATATGATGTTCCTGTTATACAATTAACCCGGTTAGCAAGAGAGTTACAGGAGGAAATTCCTCTGCCAAATTCCTTTAATTTACTTCTTAATGCTCTGGAAAACTACATTTCAGAAAGACTTTTTAACAGATCTATTGAATTGAATAATGCTGTATTAAGATTTTTATCGGTGAGAGGTTGGTATTCACGAGTCAAAAAGGAAATAATAGATCTCGCTAAACCACTTGTAAATAATCCGGTTTTTTCCACAGAAGTGGAACTGAAAAAAATCATTAAAGTAGAGGATCTTGATAGTTTTCCTTGGACGAAGGAATTTGCCGATTCAGAAAAAAGCCTGTTTGTGAGAATCGCCTATGAAGGTGATGAGGAAATAAGGATTCCTTCTTCCCCCGTAGACAATGATATGGAGGCCGATTTTGTAAACTTTCTGACAAAAGCGAAAGATGTAATATCTTTCATAAAAAATATTCCTCATATTGTTGGATTAAAAATAACCTACTACGACTCGAGAGAGAGGAAATGGAGAAAATTCTATCCAGATTTTATAGTAAAAACTGAGCATGGGTATTATCTTGTGGAAACCAAAGGAAGAGAAGAAATCCAAGTTCCTGATAAGAATATTGCTGCACTGAAGTGGTGTGAGGCTGTAAGTAAAGGGAGCAGTAAGAGATGGGTGTATTTATATCTGCGGGAAGGAGATTGGAGAGGGAAAGATAAATTTCGAGATATTATAGCTGAGTGAAAAATTTCAACACAAAGAATTTTTTCAACTATGTACCTTCTTCTTTTAAAGCGTCTCTAAGTATCTCACACATATCGCAGGGATCGTCTTCGCAGGGTGCATCAACAATACCTTGATATATTGC
>QMLL01000398.1 GCA_003646715.1 Deltaproteobacteria bacterium | reverse complement strand
TTGAGGACGCACCCGAGGTTGTGAAATCCGGATTGTACAAGCTGGTTTACACCAGTGAATACGGTCAGTTCGGTGGACAACCGTATGGAGCCATGATCGGGAATTACGAGTTCGGTCCCGGTCCCCAGGACATCAAATTGCTTCAGTACGTGGCCAGCGTAGCAGCTATGGCACATGCGCCGTTCATTGCCGCAGCAGGTCCCCAGTTCTTCGGTATAGAAAGTTTTACCGAGCTGCCGAATCTTAAAGATCTCCAGTCTATATTTGAAGGACCCCAGTATATCAAGTGGCAATCCTTTAGAGAATCCGAAGACTCGAGGTATGTCGGATTGACAATGCCACGTTTCTTGCTCAGATTGCCATACGGGCAGGATACCCAGCCGGTTAAAGCATTTAACTACGAAGAAAATGTTCGCGAAAATCACGAACATTATCTCTGGGGCAATACCGCATTTGCCTTTGCAACCAGATTGACAGACAGTTTTGCAAAATACAGATGGTGCCCCAACATAATTGGTCCCAGAAGCGGTGGTGCGGTGGAAGATTTACCGCTGCATCAGTATGAAGCCATGGGCGAAATTCAGACCAAGATACCAACGGAGACCCTTATCTCCGAGCGACGTGAATATGAACTTTCAGAACAGGGTTTCATTGCACTTACCATGAGAAAGGGAAGTGACAATGCTTGCTTCTTCTCGGCAAACTCTGTTCAAAAACCGAAGTTCTTCGGCATCAGCAAAGAAGGTAAAGAGGCTGAAGCCAACTACAGGTTGGGAACTCAGTTGCCTTACCTGTTTATCATCTGCAGGCTTGCTCATTACATTAAAGTGCTGCAGAGAGAGAACATCGGAAGCTGGAAAGAGCGGGTTGATCTCGAGCGAGAGCTGAATAACTGGATAAAGCAGTACGTTGCGGATATGGATAATCCTGCTCCCGGTGTTCGAAGCAGGAGGCCACTGAGGCAGGCTCAGATTACCGTTGAAGATGTCGAAGGTGAACCCGGGTGGTATAAAGTAGGAATTAAGGTACGCCCCCATTTCAAATACATGGGAGCGTTCTTTACGCTTTCTCTGGTTGGAAAACTGGATAAAGAGTAAGGTCTTAGAGGGAAGGTTCCGGAACCTTGTGAAGCAGTGTGGTTACGCTGAAGTGTAACCAGTAGAATCTTAACCATAATCAGTGAAGGAGGATTTTGCCATGCCAATGCCAGCACATTTGGAATTAGAAGGAAAAAACCAGGGTAAAATTGAAGGATCATGCGAAATTCAGGGGCGAGAAGGTACGATACTCGTACAGGCTGTTGAACATGATATTCATATCCCAAGAAGCCCTCAAACAGGTCTTCCAACTGGTAAGAGAGTGCACAACCCGTTAACAATTACGAAGATATTTGATAAGGCTTCACCCAAGCTTTATCAGGCTCTGTGCTCTGGTGAGCAGTTTAGTAATGTCACCATTAAGTGGTACAGGATTGATCCGACGGGACAGGAAGAACACTACTTCACAACAAAGCTGGAAGATGCCATCATAGTATCGATCAAAGCCTGGATGCCCAATGCGCTTGATCCGAAGATGGAATCTTACCAGCACATGGAAGATGTATCTTTTACTTACAAAAAGATCATCTGGACATGGGAACCTGACGGAATCGAATCCGAAGATAGCTGGAAAGAACCTAAAGCTTAATAATGCCAGAACGAAGGCTATTAGAAAGAATTAGAGACCCGGAGTCTGGAAGGCGGAGTTCAGAAGTTGATACTCGCCTTCTGCTCCGGTCTGTTTTAAATAATCTCCAGCGCATACTCAATACGCGCCAGGGGAATGTCCCCATCCAGAAAGACTTCGGGATCCCTGATTTCAGTGACGTAGTTCATACCTTTCCTGAATCTATTCTTACTATGCAACAGGCAATTCGAAAGACGATTAATCGATATGAACCCAGGCTTAAAAATGTGAGGGTAAAATTCGTTCCTCAGGAGGAGGACATATTCACCCTGCATTTTGAGGTGATCGCTCAACTGGATCTCGGAAAGGATAAAAGCCCCGTTACTATTTTCACGGAACTTTCATCAGACGGAACAGTTAAAGTGAGGGAATAAGACAGTGTTCGACCGCTACTACCAGGATGAACTGGCATACCTGAGAGAATTAGGGAAAGAGTTTGCGAAGGCCCACCCTGCACTGGCACCTATGCTTGCCGGTCCCGGAAGCGATCCCGACGTGGAACGTCTTCTGGAAGGCGTGGCATTTTTAACTTCTAAGCTCAGGTTGAAACTGGATGATGAGCTTCCTGAGATTGTTCATTCTTTGCTGGAGATTCTCTGGCCGCATTTTTTGCGCCCGATTCCTTCTACCACGATTGTGGAATTTAATCCCAAATCTTCCCTACAGGAAAAACTGAATATACCTGCGGGCACTTATCTGGATTCCGTTCCCATTGAAGATATTCCGTGCCATTTCCGAACGTGTTATCCTGTGGACTTGCAACCGTTGAAGATAGAAAATGTTGGTTTTGAAGAAAGAGCAACTACAAGGTCAGTTCTCAAAATAGATTTTAGTCTCATCAATCTGGACCTCACGACATACGAATTTGAGAGTATAGATCTGTTCTTGCACGGCGATCTTGCTATGATGACCTGCCTCTATTTGCTGTTTTGCCATCATTTGAAAAAGATCCGACTTTCCGTACCCGGAAAGAAAGAATACGTGGATTTGACGCCTGACATGCTGGAACCTCTGGGATTCGGGAAGGATGATGCAATATTCCCCTACCCGGAGCATGCATTTGCGGGGTACCGTTTGCTTCTTGAATATTTTTTGTTTCCCCAGAAATTTTTGTTTCTTCGTGTGAAGGGCTTCAGTCGGCTGAGAGATTTTTCAGGGAATAAATTTACGTGCGAGTTCATATTCGATCGTGACTACGTTTATGCTACTCAGCTTACTCCGGAGAATATCAGGCTTCACTGTACACCTGCCGTAAACCTGTTTGATCACGAAGCTGATCCAATCAGGGTAGATCATGAAAGAGTAGAATACCTGGTTCGGCCAACGGGCCCGGACAGGAGATTCTTTGACATATATTCCATAGATAAAGTA
>QMLL01000397.1 GCA_003646715.1 Deltaproteobacteria bacterium | reverse complement strand
GCATTCTTGGTCATGACGTTGACATTGGATTCTTTCCAAAGATAGAGTGTTCCCGGTTCACTTTCTGGAAACCACCAACCATGTTCTCCCATGACCACTCGGGAATCAATATCTGCCGTAATTTTCACCCTGAATTTCGCTCTACCATTGCTATTTTCGACCCAGACCCAGTCGCCCTCCTTGACATTAACCTCCTTAGCGGTATTCGGATGCGTAGTAATCGTTGGCTCTGGATGAACTTTACGCAAGGAAGAAAGATTTCTGTTCATTGAATGAAAAAAAACAGGAATCTTGGCTGAAGTGAATATAACAGCATCTCCTTTTTCAACGTTCTCATTCAACCCAGTAAAGGTGGGCAATGGAGGGTATCCATTCCTTTCCATCCACATGGAATAAAGTTCTACTTTGCCAGATTTTGTCCGGAATCCTTTTTCTTTAAACTTTTCATACCTCTTCTTGCCCTCGAGCTTACCTTTTTCTTTCAAATCTTGGAAACTAAGGCCGGCCGGCTTGAGGATATAATTGACACACTCCTGTTCGTCCTCCTAGAAGACATCTTCCAACTTCAATCTCTTGGCAAGCTCATTGATAATCTTTACATCTGACTTGCATTCCCCTGGAGGATCAACGATTTTGGGACGTGCTAAGATCTTACCAAACGGGAGGCCATAAAATCCAAGGTCATCAAACTTGAAATGAGTAGCTACCGGCAGCACGATGTCAGCCATTTGTGCGGTTGGGGTCATGAAGAGGTCAGCCACAACTAGAAACTCGACCTTAATGACCTTGATCATCCCTATGGCAAGGAGCAAGTCTGTCCCTGGTTTAATCCGAAGCCACAGCTCAGATCTTTTGGCTAGATTTCTCCCGAAAGGATCAATTAGTATGACTTTTGATCCCTCTCTAATTGTTGAGCTTACTTCAGGGGCTAGGATTCCATCCGCACTTGTGGATAGATGATTCGATCCCCACACCAGAAGCAGCTCAGGCGGCTGTTTAAGATCCGAATGAGGGTAAAAACCGGTAGTAACCAACGAAGCAGCCCATCTTGGTGCAAAGCAAACCGAGCCTGTAGGCACAACATTTGGGCTTCCAAAACTTGTAGCAAACCGGTGAAGCAACGGATTTTCAAGACCTTTTGGGGATCCCTGCATGAAAATAGCTGTTTCAGGTCCTGATACATTCTTACACTCAGTTAGCTTGTTAACAACAATTTCTAAGGCCTCATCCCATGAAATCCGTTACCATTTGTTCTCACCCCTACCACCAATCCTTTTTAAAGGATGTTTCAACCTATCAGGATGATAAATACGTTCAATGTGAGCTCTTCCCTTGGCACAAACATACCCCTGAGTATGGGATTCTGGGTCACCCTCTATTTTTGTAATCTCTCCATCTTCGACATAGACAATGAGTCCGCACCCGCCGTGATCCATTCGACCGCAAAAAACTTTCTCCAGCTTTCTCATTCTCACCTCCATTGAGCAGTGCCTATTACTGACTACATCGTATATCCAAAAGCGCAAAACAGAAAAAGCCTTGGGAGAACTTCTCTTGACAGACTTTCCGGTAGGGAAGCGTTATCGTGGCGTCCAAGCACACATTTTCTCAAGAAATTAGCAAGAATAAGTGGTAGCGAGTTGTGTCCTCAAGTCGCCCGCCTCAACAAATCACAAGAAGGCTTTAAACCATAGAAAGTTGTCTCCCTCCAGTGTAAGCCTCTCGTATTTTATAAATAACGTATTATATCAATTTTTCACAAGTAGTTTTAGACATCCGCCTTCCTACCATATCCCAAACTTGGCTTCCCGGATCTTGTCGTTGTGTCAAAAATTGGCAACAATCCGGTTCAAGATCGTAAGGCTCATTATTGCTTTACTGTCAAGGCAACCCACCTATGCTCCTTCAAGAACTTACGAGATTTTATCGAACACCCTCTCCTGATCATGAACGCATTGAAATCCAGAAAATGTGAATAAAGCTATTTAATTGCTGCTATTGGGGAAAAATGATTTGCAAAAGATGATTTCTCTTTTTTATTCTACTAATGTGTTAAATATACGGACTTTGCTATCTGAAATGTCAGAATGCAAACTTGTGTCTGATCCTTCTTAGGAATTGGAATTACAGGTGAAAAGTAATGAAAAAAAATAAGAGAGAAAGTAAGGGTACCGTTCATCACCGAAGGTATTCGATGAGTATCCGTTGTCGGTTTCTTCTACTTGTATCTTTTTTTGCCATAGTGTTTTCGGCGTTTCTTGTCTTCAGAGCGTGGCAAATCTGTGACAAACAGACTGACCAGCTACTGACCAGCGAAGGAGAACTGGCGCTCCATTTCGATCTTGCGATACGCAAGTATGTAGCGGATTTTGTAAGACCTTTTGCGGTAAAACACGTTGCAAAAGACGAATTTGTGCCCGAGGTGATGTCTACTTCCTTTGTGGCCAGAAGCATCTTTCAAGAAGTCAATGCTAAATTTCCGGACATAATAATCAAGTTCTCCTCTAGAAACCCTAGGAACCCAGAAAACAGAGCATGTGAAGAAGAACTAAGAATTTTAAAATACTTCAATGAAAATCCTCAGTCAAAAAAATGGCACGGTACTATAAAAATGAGTGGCAGAGAGTACATGGCGTGGTTTTATCCTAGAAAAATGACTACTAAATGTCTACGCTGTCACGGAGATCCTAAGGATGCACCAGTGTCGCTTATCGAGCGTTACGGGAACAAGAATGGTTTTCACAGAACTGTTGGACATGTTGTTGCTCTAGATACTATTGCAATTCCTCTTGATAAGTACAAAAAGGCAGTTATACAGCATACTATAACCAATTCCATTGTGATGATCTCAGGCCTATGCCTCCTGTCTCTTATTGTATTTTTTCTCTTCAATTACTTTATTACCAACAGACTTACCAGAATAAGTGCGCATTTCAGACGCTTCCTAGAGGAGGGGAATGCATCTTTCTCTCTTTTGGCGTGCGATCGAGATGATGAAATTGGATCGTTGATCCATAGTTTTAATAAGATGGCTGAAAAGCTGAAACTATTGTATGAGTCATTAGAAGACAAAGTTGCAGAAAGAACAAGAGAGCTC
>QMLL01000396.1 GCA_003646715.1 Deltaproteobacteria bacterium | reverse complement strand
ATTAAGTCTTCAGACTACCGTGTTGGTCCGTTTGAGGTGGAAAGCGCTCTTGTAGAACACCCTGCTGTGGCTGAAGCTGCGGTTGTCGGGTCTCCTGATCCGCAGAGATATCAGCTAGTGAAGGCATATGTAATTTTAAACGAAGGGTATAGCCCTTCTAGAGAACTGGCTTTAGAATTGTTTAAACATACTATAAATGTACTTGCTAAATTTAAGATTCCAAGAATTATTCAATTTGTGGATGCGGTACCGAAAACTATAAGTGGCAAAATAAGGAGAGTTGATCTTAGAGAACAAGAAATCAAGAAAAAGGAGCAAGGAGTAGAAAGGGCAGAAAACGAGTATTTTTATTGGGATTTTCCAGAACTTAGCTCTAAGAAAAAATAAAAGATATAGCAGTTTAACTTGTGTGGTTTGCCCGTTGTGCCGGGCAAACCACATAAGGTTTTTTTATTTTATTTTATTAAGTACTTCAAGTTATAGTTGCCGCCACCACTAATCAGCCGTATTTTTTGCTGATGATTTTTTTTCATGCCTCTTGGTTTTCGAAACACAATAAATCAGTCCTCCGTATAGCACCACAACACCGAATATCAACATAACCCAAGCGCTTAACGGCATATGCTACTCCTTTTCCACAGCTTTTTTATTAATAAAATAGGATATCACAAAACAGGAAATAACCAACCCTGCACCGATAACCAGGCACCATACAGGGTATCCGCCGTAAGGTTTCTGAAATTCTTCATAATAATACTTGGTCATCATGGTTATTAGGGTAATGGGTATAATGTATTTTACAACAACGTTGAACCACTTGCCCAATCTGATTTCAGAAGTTTCGTTAACCATTTTCCTGAAGCGATCTACTCCAAAAAACCAGCCCACCAATATGGATTCCACAAGAGCTACGGTTACCATTCCAAGGTTTGCAACGTAATGGTCTATAATGTCAAGCCAGTACAGGCCCGCCTTCGTTGTGAAGATCAATCCAAGTAGAAACGCTCCTGCACAAACATAAAGTGATGCCCTTTCTTTGCTTATGTTCACAAGATCTCTCAGATTTGTTATGAATCCTTCCACTAGCGAAAATGCGGAATTTATACCCAGGGAAAGAAGTGTCATGAAAAAAATGACCCCGAAAACCGACTTAAAAAGAGGCATTTTTGCGATAGCTGTTGGAAAAACCACAAATGCCAGCCCTATTCCAGAACTGACAACTTTCGAAAATGGTTGCCCAGTGGCATAGGATAAATAGCCCAGAACAGTAAATACTGCAAAACCGGCGAAAAATGACACTCCACAGTTGGCAAAGCAGGTAATGAAAGAGTTGTTGTTAACATCGCTGTCTCTCGGTATAAAGGACGAATACGCGATCATTACTCCCATTCCGAGTGAAAGGCTGAAAAATATTTGCCCAAAAGCACTGATCCAAACGCCCGCATTTAAAAGCTTTGAGAAATTCGGTTGAAGGTAGAAAATTATTCCTTTGATGGATCCCGGAAGGGTAATACCCCGGATGAAAATGATTGCGAGCAGGATTATAGGGAGTATTACTGTAATCTTGGCTACTTTTCCGATTGGTCCCAATCCTTTGAATATGATCAGGTAAATGGTGATCCACGTGATAAGAGAACCAATCAGAACTGGAACGGAAAAACCTCCGATTGATGCAGGATCTTTAGATATTTGTAATATTTTTTCGAAGAAAAAGACCTTTTCATGGCCTGCCCATGCCACAGTGATGGATTTGAAAAGGAAAACCCAGCACCATGCAATTATGATAGCGTAGTATGCTACCAGCAAGTAAGACACGATAACGGCACCCCACCCGATCCATCCCGTTCCTTTTTTTACTTTTTCTAGGGCATAGGATGGTCCTGCTTGCATTTTTGATCCGAGGCCAAACTCTATGATCATTACGGGAATGCCTATAATAAGTAAGGCAAAAAAGTAGGGGATCAGAAACGCTCCGCCACCATTGTTATAAGCCATGTAAGGGAATCTCCAGACATTTCCGAGCCCTACTGCAGAACCAATAGCTGCTAACACAAAAGCCGCCCTGCTGTGCCATCTTTCTCTACCCATAGCCACTATCCCTCCACGTGTAAATCATTGCCATCTATTTTCTAATTATCGAACAGGTGTTAAAATCCATCAAAATTTTGTTGCATAAACCTCCAACTTACTTTAAAAGAAATACAACAGTTGGGGGTGGGGTCAACGCAAATGGTGATTGGATGCAAATTCGACGTAAAGCAGAGACACCCGAAAAAACAGAAATACGGCTGAAATTATATGCAGATGAACTCATATTGTCTATTGATAAAACGTCGTGTATAAAATGTGATATATGTTCGATCGTTTGCCCTCAAAATGCAATATGGGTTGAATCCTCACCCGACGGCATCCCCGACATATGTATAGACCCTCAATTATGTGTGCTGTGTGAGGTTTGTTCTCACTTCTGCCCCGTGTCATGTATCGAACTTAAGTGGAACAATACTCCGAAAAAGATCCTCGAATCCCAGCACGCACTTGCTGATTTCCCGGAAAAAATTAGCGTAGACAGGCGCTGTTGTCCAGAGGGTTGTTCGCCGGTGATCGAACTGGACAACAGGTGGTGCCGCAGGGACAGGAAATGGATAGAAAACTTACACGAACTCTGCCCCAAGTATTGCCATCACTGCCTTGAGAGTTGTCCGCGTACCGTGTACACGCTTTTGGAAGACGAAATTGTTTTTGACACGGAGCAGTGCTTGAGATGTATGACGTGCACTTTGTTTTGCGAGTACGGGGCCATAAAAATTGAGCCGGTTTTCGAAGGGAAAATCACGCTTGATGACTCAAAGTGCCCTTCGGACTGCGTGAAATGCATAGACGTTTGTCCTGTTTCGTGCATTGAGCGAGATGGTGACCGGGTTTTCCTGAAGTATGACAAGTGTGCTTTTTGCGGTGCTTGCGTGAATGTTTGTGATCAGGATGCGATACTTCTGGAGCGATTTAATGTAAGGAGCGAGGAAGGGGATTTTTGCGAGTTGTGGGAAAAGGCAAGAGACAACTTGAAGAAACCTAGAGGAAATCTATATCGAAGTTCTT
>QMLL01000395.1 GCA_003646715.1 Deltaproteobacteria bacterium | reverse complement strand
CACTCGCCTCCTTGAATTCCAATGGATTGTGGCATTTCGTCCATGATCTTCCTTAGACGAATTCCATTTTCCCATGGAATGGATCGTCCTGAATTCTGTTTTTCACATTTTGGAAAAGGGCAGGCTATCTTCAATTTAAGTTTCCTCCAGTTCTCTCCCTATGGACTTCCCATCTCTCCTTTTCAAGATGGGTTGGAAAGATTGGAAGTCCACGATTGATTTGGTGGGTTCCAAATAACGTCCCCTGTGCTTCTCCTCAGATCCTTTCTGAATGGGTCAATAATTGCATCTGTTTTTACTCTAATTAATTAATAATGCTCGACGCCTGAGATGGGGCGAAGTGCCAAAGCATTCCATTCGGAGATTCACTGAAATTCTCTCTCATCGTGAAACCCTTCTAGCTCAAGCAGTCAGTACATTCGGTACTTTTCCATTGCCTCTTCTCCTTCGAGTGCTGAATGCTAACTTATTTACAGCAACTGATCTTCCAAGTCGTCCTTCTCTTATAAAAACGTCTCTAAAAAGATTGCCATTTCAAAACTGTAAAATTGGGAGACCCATTTTCCTTTAAATGGAGAGGAGATGGTTTAAACGCCGATTTGGACTTCAAAGGACGGATTCTCTTGCTCCGTTTTTGCGAGACTAATGAACAGTATTTCAACATTTGAAAAGGTGTTTTGGGATATCTCTTGAGAGTCTGCTCGAATGCTTTGTTGAGGTTCGGTGTGCAAGTTGGTGGAAGATGAGAATAAAGATATCTCTTGAGAGTCTGCTCGAATGCTTTGTAATAATAAGAAGGAAAATCTGCAAAAGAACTTTTGTATTCGGGGTTCCATCTACTATAATAGTAATACTGACTTGCTGCTTATTTTATTTGTATTTAGTCCCTGCGATATTCGGAAGGAATTTTTGCCATTGGAAGTGATGTGGAATTCCCCAGCATATATTTCTCTGAGGATGGCCGGAATAACGGAGAACATTGAAGAGAGAGTGAAGCGATTCAATTCTCAAAATCGTCATTCTTATTTTTTATTATTTCTCGTTTCGTTTTTCCTATACGTGGTTTACCTACAAACATCCTTTGATATCTATTTATGAACTCAGAGGCTTCATGAGTGTAATGACAGAAACTTCGTCCAACAATGTGTTAGCGGTTTCGCTTCATTAAAAACGACGTGTGGACGTGTACTTGACGAATCACAGTACTCACCAAGTATAACGAGGGGCGAAGACAAAAAACTTGCAAGGCCTAGGCACCGAAGACGTTGTCGACAACATATTAACAGGGTTGATGGGGTTATGTTAACTAATAGTTGATATAACGTTTTGCTGATAAACGAAATCCACGAAGATGCTTGGGTAAAGGGTTTTAGCCTGAAACCGCTTATCCTCTATTAAGCGGCTGAGCGAAGCGAGATAAGATAACGAGGTTGCCGCGGTGGCATTATTTTTCTTTTTCATGTTTACTCCTATGATACGCTTCATGGAAACTCACCCATAATGACTCTCGTAGTCCGAAAAACAGGACGCTTCCTCTTTCTTGTCTTTGAGAATCTAGGGAATTTTCTCAAAGGTTCAAGCAGCGGGTTGGGAACTTGATTGTGGGGAACTGAAAGTTTTACTGACGAGTACTCCATTTATGATTCTCTGAAGGTGGAATTAGGGAGTACTATCTTTCTAACGAGGGGTTAATCATTCTGGGAGGGAGCTTGCACGTGACGAGGTTCACGTTAATACTTGTGAAAACAGGCATCTGGGGCTTATCTGAGGAAGTATCGTGATGTCAGTTTCAGGTGGTTGCAGGGTATTTGGACTTCCTAGCGGGTATTAAATAACAGGTGGGGTAGTTCTCAGAACTAATATCAGCCAAAATGTCTAGATGAGTGTTTATATATTATATTTTTCGAGTCGCCGCGGAGCCGATTTCACTTAGCTGTTGCAAATATGAGAAGTTCCGAGCGGAGCGAGGATTTGGGCGTAGCCGAAGGCGAAGCCACATATCCTGTTGTCCGAGTGCGATAGTACCGAGCCAACGAAGTTGGCGAGAGTCCCGAACCCGCTCATCTTTTTTCTTCCTCCATCCACCTCTCAAGATAATTTTTCAACCTTTGAACAAAATTCTTAGCTGTTTCTAACATATCTCTTGCCTCCTCTTCGGTGACGGTAAAGCCTACACCATAATCCCCTATCAACCTTTTATCATAGGCATCGTTAAGTGCTTTTCCCAAACCTCTATCAAAAATCCCTGTTTTTACAAAGTGTTCTCCAAATAAACTTATCACTCCTTTATGAGAAGAAGCACTCAAGTTCTTGGTAAGAAGTGCCGCTTCTGCCATGAAAAACATCGCATAATAGCATCTTGAAACGCAGGAATCGTAATCTCAAATATTAAGGGCTTGTTTTGCTGTTTTTAGAAACTTCTCAGCTTTTTCTATGAAATCTTTTATCTCCTTCATACCCTTACCCCCTCTTTCCTCACGTTTATTACAAATGGATAATTATAATTTTCAAAGAAGGTCTTAGGAAGAACAACAACTGAAATAAGTTCTCCTTTCTCAAGTAATATGTCAAACAAAAGGTCACTCAAACTTCTCCTCACATCAGAGGGATTAATTGAATCGTCGATGAGCACAAGTAAATCTATGTCTGAATCTTTTGTCGCCTCTCCTCTCGCATGAGAACCATAAAGAATAATCTCCTTAATTTTATCTCCATATCTTTCTATCAGATGATTTTTAACTTGATTTACCAATTGAGTTATTCTCTTATCCATTCCTTTTCACCTCTGAAGCGGGTTCGGGATTTCGGACAACGTTCTGAGGATATGTGAAGTTTGCGTGGCAAATTTGGGCGAAGCATAGCATAGCCACATATCCGCCTGTTAAGTGATCCGAAGGACAAGTGCCCGCCGTCGCAGGAAATTCCTGCCATCAATCTTTTACCTCCTCTATCAACATCTTCTCAAATTTAGGCTTGAGGTTCGGTATATCTCTTTTTATAACCTCCCAAACTCTTTCAATTTTAACGCCGAAATACGCATGCATGACTTTACCTCCCATTCCAGTTATGCTTCTCCGAGGAATATCTGGAATTTCTTTCT
>QMLL01000394.1 GCA_003646715.1 Deltaproteobacteria bacterium | reverse complement strand
TGTGAAAAAAAGTTTAGAAGATGCCTTTTGGCGAGCGGGTTGGAGATTGATGAAAGTAAGACGGACGAATTGCTCTCACTCATTGAAGATCTAGAACAAATCCAAGATATTAAGCATCTCATAAGCCTCATGCAAATACAATCAGCCCGTTCTAACCAAAAACACGGAACTCTAAAAAATGCGAAGGCAAATATATAAAACTATGACCTTTGCGAGTAGACATGTTGATTAAATACCATGTGCGGAGACGAAATTCATGAACATTAATACCAAGAAATTGGAGAAGCACCTGTCGAAGATTGTTGGGAAAAAGCACGTGTTCATAGACAAGCCTACTTCTGTAGCCTACGCAAAAGATGTGATGCCATACGACATAGAGGAACATAATATCCCCTATGCCGTCGTTAGACCAGCCAGCAGTCAGGAAATCTCCGAAATTCTGCAATACGCCTATAAGAATCTGATTCCGGTGCATATACATGGATCTGGTACGTCTCTCGTTGGTCTTGCAAGGCCAAAAGTAAAGTCCATCGTATTAGACACGGGACGTATGAAGAAAATCAAGATATTTCCGGAGCGGGGGTACTTCGAGGTGGAACCTGGTCTTCATGTGGCAAAGCTGAGAGAAGCTCTTTCGGAGTATAATGCCATGCTTCCCGTCTTCCCTGGCAGTGAATTAGTTGCCACTATCGGCGGAGCTGTCGCGGTGAACACAAGCGCCCACGCTGTGGATGCAGCTCTTGGTAAACCCGGAGACTACGTTCTCGGGCTGGAAGCCGTGTTGCCCACCGGTGAAATCATACAAACAGGAAGCGAATCACCAAGAAAACCAGCCGGCATTGAACTCACGAAATTTCTTATTGGTTCTGAGGGTCTTCTATGTGTATTGACTTCTATTAGAATGCGATTGCTACCCATGCCTTTTTTTGAGAACATCGTCGCTTATTACAAGAGCACAGACGATATACTTGACACTGTAATGGAGATGTATAAGCAAAGAATCTCTCCGCCCCTGTTCTTCGAATACCTGGACGGTAATGCTGCCAGAGTCGGTTTTCAAGCAGTCGGGCTGGAAGCGCCGCCCGACGCAGTAGCGATGATCAGCATGCATTCTTCAACCAGGGAGGGATGCAGGGAAAAAACGAGAAAGTTTCTGGAGTTTTTGGAAATTGGGAATCCCATCGATGCAAAAATAGTCTCAGATAAGGAGAAGTGGAATAAGATCTGGGCCAGTCGCGCCGAAGCTGGAAACTACATATATCGGTTGGGTTCCACCTTCGGAAGTGAAATCACAGTTCGAGTAGACAAGCTTAAAGATGCCTTCCATGAGGCCCAAGATATCATACTTAATCTTGAAAGTTATAAAGGGAGCGAATTTTATTCGTTTGGCCATATCGGTGCTCCAACAATCCACGCATATGCATTTATCCCAACGAAGGAACTCTCAAATGATGTTAAAATAGCTATTACCGAGGAAGTAAGAGACAAAACTGAAGCATTGAATGTAAAATACGGTGGGTGTGGAGGTGAATGGGGGTTAACGGCTCAAAGAGTCTCATTCCTTAAGAAAAAGTACAACGAAGCCTACTTTGATTTTTTGAAGAAGATGAAGATGACTCTGGATCCTAACGACATACTTAACCGCGGAAACCTCGAAGGATGGAGATAAAAAAAGCTGCTTCCATAAAGACTATTCTCATAGAAGAAACCAGTAAATGTAGAGGATGTAGATTTTGCGTGGACGTTTGTCCCACTTATCAAGCATCAGACGGGGTCGAATCATTTTCTGCTTACGGAAGGATACAGATATTACGGTACCTTCTTCTCGGAACTTTGGTATTTGACGATTCCATGGTCTACACACTCTATAGCTGCCTCCAGTGTAAACGGTGCGAAGTCATATGCAAAAGCAAGGGGCAAAACCTCAATATTTGCGAGACCATTCAACTGGGTAGAACGCTTCTTTCCGAAAAACTTATACAGGGTAGCAATGATGAAAAGATCTAAGACTATAATATCACAAGCCCTTTTAACTCTAAAACAGAACCTTGAAACAACAGGGGATCCCCTTGGTTTTAAGCAGGCTTACTGGAATAATTGGGTGAAGGAACTCAACCTGCCAAGTGAGGGGAAAACCGTACTCCTCACAGCAAGAATGTATCAGATGCTACCTTATGTGATCGAAACCACGAGAACGGTTTCCGGCGTGAGATCAATAATCGGAATCAAAGGTGTTGGAAAGATGCTTACCGCAGCCAATCGACTGGCAGGAGAAAGGATTATTCGGTTAAAAGCTAGGAGAGATAAGAAAATAGAGCAGAAAGCGGAAAATGCTTTAAAAGGAATCGTTGCAGCCCTAAACGCTATTGGAAAGCAAGTTGCCTATCTCTATGATGCCGAACCCTATAGCGGGGTTCTTCTCTTCGATTTGGGACTTCGGAAGCATATTGAGCATCACGTGCGGAAGGTATATTGCTTTCTCAAGAATCTCGGCATTGGACATGTGATTACCCTAGATCCGCACACTACATTCATGATGAAGGAGATTTATCCTCAGTATATCGAAAGTTATGATATTGAGATAAAACATTATTTAGAGATCCTGTCTGAGAATCGTGGGAATCTTGTGAGCGCAAGTCGCAGAGAATTCGCTAAAGAGTTTGTTATACATGATTCTTGTGTGATGACAAGAGATCTCGGGATTATCAAACAAACTAGAGACGTGGCAACATCTTTGGGTATCCGCCTAATAGAACCCAAACACACTCGGCTAGACACCGCATGCTGCGGTGGACCAATTGAATATGCCTTTCCCAACCTCACCGACCAGATATCTTTCATTCGGGTAAAGGAACTTGCCAATGTTTGTACCGAAATAATTGTAACCTGTCCCATATGCCTTGCAAATCTGAGCAAATACCAGAAAACATTGGGAGTCAGGGTGTGGGATATGGGTGAAATATTGCATGCGGCGTTCAACATACATTCGTGATTCTCCTGTTGCAGACCTTCCACTGCCAAAGTGTAAGATTTATCCTTAATATCGGAAAATACTCAAATATTTTTTGCGAAGCTTTACTGTATGGTTATGCTAACATAAAATTGAC
>QMLL01000393.1 GCA_003646715.1 Deltaproteobacteria bacterium | reverse complement strand
TTCGAAGAGTTTTATGCCCACAAGCGTCAGTGTCCTTTTCCTGATAACGCCCGTCTATTTTAAAGGAGAACTGGCGGAGTTCCTGAAGAGCTTGAATTCGGGTGATCCACGTAGCCGGGTGAAGATTTACGACTACGTGGATACCCAGGTAGGTATACTGAAAAATTACTTCAGAATCAGAACCTATTCGTATGGCATGAAAGCCCAGCCCGTTTTCCTTGAAAATTCCTAGTATAAGAACATAGGTTTTCCGGAAACGTGCCGCACTTTTGGCCTGTATTCTTCCACATCGTAGAGTTCATGTACGTCAACGCGTTTTTGTCCAGAAACCACAATACTAATCGGCATATCCGTATAGGTTCCATTGCTTAGCGCCACCATACGCCCTGTGTTGTCCCTCAACGCCAGATCTATTGCCATATTGGCGTAGTTGACTCCAACCATTAAATCAAGAGAATCCGGGCTTCCGCTCCTCATGAGGTACGATAACTGCTGGTATATGATACCTTCGCCAGTCAGCTTTCTCAGAATTTCTCCGGTAATCATCCCAATTCCTCCGAGTTTCTTATGCCCGTAAGCGTCTTCTTCTCCGTATTCCATGACTTTCCCTCCCAGGATTCGGGCACCTTCGCTAATGGTGAGCATGGCATAGTTGCTCGGATTGTTCCTCTTGTCTTCCATGATCAACTCGGCGAGCTTTTCAGGTTCAAACGGGACTTCGGATATTATGGCCCTATCTACACCCGCAAGATATGCTGCAATAAGAGACGTCTCTCCGCAATTCCGCCCGAAGAGTTCAATTACGGCAATTCGTTCGTGTGATCCGGTGGATGTGCGTAACGCGTGAATGAAGTTAACACTTCTTGTCACTGCCGTGGAAAAGCCGATACAGTAATCGGTTCCAAAAACATCGTTGTCCATCGTTTTTGGTATTGCGATGACGGGAAAGTTTTCTTCGTGCAGGCGTACACCATAACTGAGTGTATCATCGCCGCCTATCGGGATAAGAAGATCGATTTTCAGAAACTCAAGGTTATTCAGGACATGTTCGGTGAAATCTACTTTTTCAGATTCATCTTTGAATCTGTCTTTCAGAAAGTCGGGAGCTTCAGAAAATCTGGTTGCGCCAGGGTTGGTTCTAGAAGTGTGCAAAAACGTGCCCCCCGTTCGGTCGATGGTTCTTACCATCGCTTTAGTCAATTCCATGTAACACTTGTCGAAAGTGGATGGATCGTCAGGGTTGAGTTCCAGTAAACCAGCCCATCCGCGTCTTATGCCAATTATCCTGCACCCTTCGTCTATGCCCCTATAAACGAGTTTCTTGATGCAGGGATTCAACCCTGGTACGTCTCCGCCCCCTGTAAGTATCCCGATCGTTTTTTTTGCTTTCTCTGCCATATTCAGTCCCTCCCAAACCCGCAAAATTTGTGTTTTATTTTTCTGTCCAAATTCAGTTCTTCGCTAAGAAACGCATGGTCGTTATTGTTTCTTGTACGGCGCTTGTGTTTTTAAATTATAATCATAGCTTTTGGATAAGTCATCAGAATACTGCTTAGAAGATATGGAATGACTAGCTCATAAGTACTCCGATAACGAGAAGGAAATCAGTGCCCAGAACTACCAGAACGTTCCATTTCAACGCGGGCAGGATAGTTTCTCCTCTTGTGCTGTGTACCCAGCCTCCGTAAAACGCGAGGCAGGCAAGGGGGAGGGTAAGACAGGCTATGAGAGTGGTTCGAGGAATCAGGTTAGTCAAAACTGAAAAAACTATAACCACGTAGCACAGTGCCAGGAAGAAGCCATAAATCAGGATGCTTTTCTTCTTTCCGAACTTGATAACCAGGTGTTTTCGTCCTCCTTTTCTATCTGCTTCAACATCCGGAAACTCGTTTAAGAGTAGAAGCAGAGCTGTAAGAATTCCTGGTGGTGTGGATGTTATAAGGGCAGCAAGGTTTAACTGCTTGGTTTGCACCAGGTATGATCCGAGAACTACCAGGGTACCAAGGCATAGCCCGGCAAAGAGTTCCCCAAGAATCCATCTTGCCAGGTAATCCGTGTAACCGATCGTGGCAAATGCCCCGAGAGCAATTATGAAAACTAGAATAGGGCCTGTGTGCCAGGTAAGGTATAATCCAATTATCAGCGATATCACCAAAATGAACCATGCAAAAAACCGAACCTGTTCAGGATTGGTAAGTCCTGCCTGCAGCATTCCGCTGCCCCCGCTAAACGGGGTTCTCTCCGTGTTAAAATCTATTCCTGTCCTATAATCGGAATATTCGTTGAAAAGATTAACAGATATGTGGGCTGAAATTACGCCCAGCATCGTGAGGTAAAACAGGTACCAGTTGAAAAATCCGTGTTTAAATGCCATGGCGCCGCCTAAAGAAACGAGCAATACCGGCAAAAGGAGGAAATTTGCCCTAATCTGTGCAAGCCACACTTTTATTTTCTCAGAAGACATAGTTATCCGCCTGCTATTTATGTTTTTTAATCGTACGAGTTTGGGTTAATGTGAAAACGGAATCGGGAAAATATCGTAAACTTACGAAAGCGATTTACCAGCTTTACTGGCTATCGTCTAGACTTTTTCCCCTTATTGGGATAAGAAACCATCTGGTCTATGGAAATTTTATATTATCTGGATAGACTTTTTCAAAAGCACAAAGGGGTGTGTTTTGGAACTTAAAAAAGCCAGGAAAGTTTACAGTGAAGATCTTGATAAAGCCCGACCTCCGAAAGAAACACTGGCAATTGTAAGAGAAAAGCTTGGACGACTCGGGAAAAAGCTACTTACGAAGACAATGAGAATTGATAGCGGGCGTCTTGGCATACCTGTTTACATAAGTATTTGTGGAGAAGACGCAGTAAGGACAATCGGAACCCAGAAACAGATGGGAAAGGGAAGTACTCCAGAGCAAGCGGAAACAAGTGCGCTGATGGAACTGATTGAAAGGTATAGTTTCTTTTCTTTCCTGCAGGCTACCAATTTCAAAGTAGCAAGCTACGCAGACATCAATGACAGAGCTCTTCAGATAGAATCGTTTATGCTTTCTATTCACGACAGCACCACGGATGTTGATAAAGCGCTGGAGGCTCTTAACAGGGTGCCCTTGAG
>QMLL01000392.1 GCA_003646715.1 Deltaproteobacteria bacterium | reverse complement strand
TTGTAAGTGCTGTCTCAGAGGCCTTCGCAAACAGACACAAGAAATAATCAACAACAATAAACAGAACAACAATAAAAGGAGGTAGAAAATGAGAGCAATAGATACGTTTGAAAGTCTAATCCATAAAGTCCATGAAATGTCAGCGAATCATTATGATGAGACAATTCCAGTAAAAGATATGGAATTTGAAAGCCTGCACACTGCGTGGATTGCTGGAAACAGATTCACTGTACTGCCATCTGCTCAGAGGCTGTTGGCAAATAGGCTAAGGGTCCCCTATTCCTACCTCAATAGATGTCCTGCTGACCTTCAAGCTGATAACCTAAATTACTGGATACAACAAGAGGCAAAGAAAAGGGACACTTTCTTTTGTCGCTTCGATGGAGGCAAACTGAGAGCGGTATTCACCAGCAGATATACGGCAATTGACCACATGGAAGTACTCTCCTATATGCTGGAGTACGGGTTCAAGACAAATACAGAAGTCCATTACTTTTTGGATCAGGAATTGATGGTCCTGAAGGTGCCGGATTACGAGAGAGCCTTTAGATTGGGGAAGAATGATGACCTAGTTCCTGGAGTCAGTTTCGCTAACTCTGAGGTTGGAGTCCTGGCTTTTTCCATTGAAGCATACTTCTACAGGTTGGTTTGTAGCAATGGAATGATTTCTACAACATCAGTGGCCTCCAGATTCAAACACATATCTCGCAAAGCACTGGAGCAATTTCCTAATATCCTTAAAGGAGTCATATATCAATCAGAACATGACCGAGAACGTTTCGTCATTTCTGCTCAAACAAAAGTTGACAATCCCTTAGAAACAATTGCTTCATTTAATCGGCAGTTCAACATTACCAAGAAAGAGGCACAGGCAGTTAAAAAAGGATGGGAGGCCGAGCCAGGATATACGATGTTCCATGTCATAAATGCCTATACGCGGGGAGCTCAAGATCCCTATTTGGATGCGGAGGAGTCTTATAAGTTAGAGCAAATGGGAGGAATAGTTTTGTCCCTAGTGAAACAATAGGTGTCTAAACTAATCACTAGAGTCAAAGGCGTTCGGGGACTATTATGCCCCTGAGCGCCTTTCTATTCCAGCCGACCCTGTTAAGATCGATCACCACTGCATCTCAATCGGGAATACTATCTGAGAAAACGAATGGCAGGATAGAGGGATTGCGAAGGTCCCTCGCTCAAAAATGCCTAGGCCAACTTACACAGACTGCTTCTGCTTCTGTACATTGGATTCTACTTTCATTTGAAGTGCTAGATAGTTATGCCGAATATTATGGTGGAGGGGTCTATGTCTATCTCATGGAAAGAGCTCAAAAGTGAGAAATATCTCCCAGAGACAAGAAGATTTGTTGAGGAGGTTTTGGATATTCATTTTTTAGATCAGCACCGCGCTCATTGTCCGTTCCACGACGACAGCCAAGACTCATTCAGAATATACGTAGACAAAAAGGGCGAGGTGAGGTTTCATTGCTTCGGTGAATGCGATGGCGACTGGGACGTCTTTGATTTGATAATGAAAAAGGAGAGATGCAATTTCAGGAAGGCACAAGAACGCTTTGCCTCTTTCCTTGGTTTTGATGAAGTCCAGTATTACAGGAAGGGGGATAAGAACCATGAAATAGAGGAAGAAGAAGGCGAAAATGCTCCTGATGAGCCACTTCTTGAGACCTCGGCAAATTCACTACTAGAAGATAAACACAGAGTTGTATTGAAACAGGCCGCAAAGTTTTATTCCGAACTACTTCTTTCCCGTCCTGACAAGTTTGAAAACATAATTCGGTATCTCGACCGAAGAGGCGTAGATAAGGAAACAATAAGGGAATTTACTATCGGATATTGCCCCCCGTTGGAAGACGAAGAGTTCAAAGGAAGAGCCTTACTGAATAGTCAATTGGACAGATTTATGAAGGACCTGGACCAATTCCAATGCCATTCGAAAACAAGCCTTTTGCGTTTGCTTAACGATGAAGGAGCTAAAGGATATAGCTACTATAGAAGACACATAATTAACTCTGCCAAACACCCTTTCGGTGTGTACGCGGATTATTTTACTAACCGCATTACGTTCCCTGTCTATGATATCGAGGGACAAATCGAAGGGATAATAGGAAGACGACCTGATAACAGAGGAATACGGTGGCTCAAACAAACCGAAGACGAAACCCTTATACGCCCCAAGCAATGGCTTTATGGGATTGACAAGTCAGCAAGAGGAATAAAAGAGTATCAAACCGTGATAATTGTGGAGGGAATTTTTGACTTCTTTGCGTTCTATAACATTCTAGAGAACAAGCAAAAGCCTATAGTGGTTTCCTCATTGGGAGCTCGGGTAGATGACAGTACTATCAAAATTTTAGAAACGCTCGGCGCAAAGTTCTTTATTATTGCCTTTGATGGGGATGCAGCAGGAATGGCGGGAATTTTGAGAGCTGCTGAGAAGATTGAGGGCGGTAGTGCATTCTTTCTAGGCGGTCTAAAACAAGATGAAGATCCTGCTGATAAACTAAAGGGAGTTTTTAATAAAATAAGTGCGTTCGGAATACGCCATCTTATAAAAGGTCTAGATGTAGAACCCAAGTCTGGAAGACCCATAATGGTGAGTTTCCTAGTCAATAAGCAAAGCAACAAGAAAATCCTTTCTGATGAAGTCCTCATCCAGCCAGTGGGTAGAGGCAAGAAAAGCAATTTTTCTCAAGGGGATGCAGGCGGAAATCAAAGAGATTTCTGGTACAGAATGGATGATATATTGCCCCTGCTTTCTTACAACCATAAAAACAAAGCAGATCTACAAAATAAACTGAATCAAATCAGATCCATCCTTGAAAAGCCCCTCGAACATCCCCCTAATGAGGATAGCAAAGGAGCATTTTTCAGGCTGCCTTCCAAGTTTATAGAAGATGGGCATTATGACAGGATAGAGTCTTCGCTAATCCTACATCTCTACATAGCAATCATGCAACAGACCAAAAAGCGTAAACTCAAAATGACCGATAGCGAACTCGCTAAATGCCTTAATACCACCCGAAAAACAATAATAAAGTATAAAAACAATTTAAAGAACGAAGGATATTTAAACATAAATAAAACAAAAACAATTCAAAGGTT
>QMLL01000391.1 GCA_003646715.1 Deltaproteobacteria bacterium | reverse complement strand
GTGAAATGCTCCGGGTGGAATCCAAGGGTCGATCCGCTGCTGAAGCTCAATTAACACGTCTGGAAGAAACAGAAAGAGTGGTAAAAGAGCAACGTGAATTGATCTTAAAACTTCAAGTTGAGAACACGGAACTTAAAACAAAAATAGCCGAGGAACGTAAAAGCATAGCAAAACAGATGGAACTTCTGGAAGGAGCCCGACAGGAACTTAGTGCTACCTTTCGTGCGCTGTCTGCGGAAGCATTGAAAAGTAACAATCAATCATTTTTGACTCTTGCCAAGTCAATTTTTGAGAACTTTCTTAAAGAAGCGTCGCAAGATCTAACACAGAGGCAGAAATCCATTGACCGGCTTGTGGAACCAATAAAATCGTCGCTTGAAAGGGTTGATGACAGGATTAAAGAGCTGGAAAAAGCAAGAACTGAAGCATATGTGAGTTTGCTTGAACAGCTAAAGAATGTTGGTGAGACGCAAAAGCAGCTTCATCTTGAAACTGCCAATCTGGTTAAGGCTCTACGAATGCCTGCAGTTCGTGGTCGTTGGGGGGAAATCCAGCTCAAGCGAGTGGTTGAAATCGCCGGGATGGTGCAATATTGTGATTTTATTGAACAGCAGTCTGCCCGGGTAGGAGATTCCCGGCTACGTCCCGATATGATAATTCAGCTTCCCAACAACAGAGTAATTATCGTAGATGCCAAAGCGCCTCTCCAGGCTTATCTGGAGTCCCTCGAAACTGATGATGAACAAAGAAAACAGGAAAAACTGAAAGAACATGCAAAGCAGATAAGAACCCATATTACCATGCTCTCTACTAAGAACTACTGGCAGCAATTTGATCGGGCACCTGAGTTTACCGTTCTGTTTTTGCCCGGCGAGGCGTTTTTCAGTGCGGCACTGGAACATGACCCGACTTTGATTGAATTTGGTGTGGATAAAAATATAGTTATTGCAACTCCTACCACTCTTATTGCTCTACTCAGAGCCGTTGCTTACGGCTGGAAGCAGGAACAACTTGCAAGTAATGCCCGGATAATCAGCGATCTTGGTAAAACTTTATATGAGAGAATCAGAATACTTGCCGGCCATTTTTCGGAATTACGGAAAAATCTCGAACGATCCGTGCTTGCCTATAATAAAACTGTCAGAACTCTTGAGAACAGAGTTCTTGTAACTGCCCGAAAGTTCAAGGACCTCGGAAGTGCAACCGGTGCTGACATCGGTGTACAGGAAGAAATAGATGAATTACCCAGAGCTCTAAAATCTCCGGAACTGGGTGTTAATGATTGATGGGATGTTATACGTCAAACGCTGTCAGGGCTCCGGTTAGAGTTAGATTTTCTTGTACTTTGTAAATCTTTGTGTCATTATTTTTAAAGATACTTATGCTTTCTACTGGATGGCGGCGATTAACCTCTGCAAAACAGGTATTGAAAAAAATTCAAAATAACCCATTTTAATAATAGTTTAATTGTCATGAATATAATCTTGATGGGTAAATGAACACCGACAGTGCAGCAATAAAGCATGAAGAGCCCGATAACCGGAAGGATGAGCAGGTAGAGGAAGATCTGCCTGGTCGTTCCATTGATAAGCTTGAGATCAAAAGAATCGTACGCAAGCTGGATACTCTTCCGAGTGTACCTGCAGTTGCCACTGAAATTCTCAATGTTTTTTCCAAGGAAGACCCCGACCTGGACAAGGTGATTAAGCTGATCGAGGCAGACCAGGCTATTACCATGAAACTGCTGAAGCTGGTCAACTCTGCCTATTTTGGCTTCAGAAATCCCGTGACTTCAGTACCCCGAGCCGTAGCGCTTCTCGGGCTTACTCAATTACGATCAGTCTTGTTGAGTGTTACCGTTTCCGAGTCTCTCTTAAAACCCCTTAGAAGAAAGACCTTAAAAGGCCAGGAAGACCTCTGGAAACATTCTCTTGGATGTGCTGTTTGGTCTGAATTGATCGCGGAGACTGTGGATGAAGAATTGAAGACTGATGCATTTGTGGGTGGTTTGCTTCACGACGTCGGAAAGTTGATTCTGGAAGAATGTTTCCCGGAAAAATACGAACTTGTGGATAAAAGGTGCCAGGACGAGCATGAGCCCTGGTTTATTGCCGAAAAGGAGATTCTTGGCATTGATCATACCACAGTAGGGAAATGGCTGGCCGCGAAATGGAATCTTCCGAGAACCCTTATACAGACAATCTGGTTACATCACCAGCCACTGAGTGCCCTTCTTGATCTTGATTTTGTGATAAACAAGAAGCTCATCGCAATAGTATCCCTGTCAAACATGCTTGCCCATGAGATTATGGCAGATTCACTGTCAGTTCTTCAGAGTGCACCTGAGCTTGAAGAAGTTTTGGATTTTCTCGGAATAAGTGCTCAACAGCTTGAAGAGTTGAAAATTACGGTAGGGAAGAGATACAGTGAGCGTACTACTGTTCTCGACATAAAGTATCAGGATGAAATTTCCTTTTATTACGAGGCACTGCAGAGGGCCAATAAGAAACTTGCCGAACTTGCTTCCAAGGGAGCCGAATATGCGGCTCTAGCAAAAATTAACCACGATTTGCGGCTATTACACGGCCTTAATCTTGAACTTGCCCGTGTCCAGGATCCTGAAGAGGTTCTGGATAGGATAGCTGATGTATTATCATCTGAACTTAACGAAGAAGAAGGGGTCATATACTATCTCAGCAAGTCTGACAAGAAACTGCTAGGTAGATACTGGAAATCTGGAGATAAACCCGAAACTATTGAAGCAGACCTGGATGAAGATCTGAATCCTGTCGAAGTACAAATTTCGGGGCTGAGCGACCAGTTTAATAATCTGATCAGCACCTGTCACGCTCGTTTTATGGATATTGCTGACGATAACGACAAGTTAACCCGTCTGCAGTATTGTAAGCCGTACCTGATCATTCCTATGGTAAAGGAATTCTCTCTTCTGGGGGAGATTTTTCTTTACAAGGCGGGTGCCGAACCCTCCGAATTACTTACACCGTCCATGCTCGAAATTTACAAGTACCTTGCCTCCATTGCTGCAACGTCGCTGTGGAAGATAGAGCTTGTTACTGAAATAGAAGAAACAGCGGAATCGCTGATAAGGGCGCTTTCGAAAAACGG
>QMLL01000390.1 GCA_003646715.1 Deltaproteobacteria bacterium | reverse complement strand
CCTATCTTCCATTTCCTGTAAACTTATATCTTCTGCTGACATATCACTACTCTTTTTTTCAACTTTCTCGTTTGCCCTTCGAATGGGAATAATTACCGTTCTTTTATCTTTTCGTTTTTCATCATGTTCCATCCTTCCACCCACTTTCCGTAATTTTTATGCTTTTACCGGATTAGGTTGATTTTATAACTTTTCACTTTTGCAATTATTACCGTTTTAACCGCTGATCCCCGTTATTCGTCAACCAGGTGGAATTCATCGTGTTTTTTCATAAATTGGCCGGGGTTAACCCGGCCAATTAGAAGAGAATTATATTTGGAGACGCAGGTTCTTTTCGCGCAACCTGCATCGTGTTTTTGTTTATTTTTCGGTAAATTCGGCGTCGATTACATCGTCACCGCCTTTACCACTCTGCGCGGATGTGTCCGCCGCTCCAGCTTGCGGTCCTGCCTGGGCCGTCTGCTGATAGGCCGTGGAAGCAACCATCTGCAGTGCCTGCTGCAAATCACTGATCAGCTGTTTTACCTTTTCAAGCGGTGCCTCTTCTTTAATCGCCTGCTTGGTATCTGCGATCAGCTGTTCGCATCTTGCCTTTTCGTGGACAGGCACTTTATCACCCAGGTCTTTAAGCGTTCTTTCAAGCTGGTAAGCCAGACTGTCAGCCTGGTTCCTGGCCTCTACCTCTTCTTTTCTTCGTCGGTCTTCGGCGGCATGTTCCTCGGCTTCTTTGATCATGCGTTCAACTTCAGACTTATCGAGGTTAGTACTGCCGCTGATAGTTACCGTCTGCTCTTTACCGGTATCCTTGTCCTTTGCCGTGACGTTCAGGATACCGTTGGCATCGATGTCAAAGGTAACCTCAATCTGTGGTACGCCTCTTGGTGCCGGTCGAATTCCTTCAAGGCGAAAACGTCCGAGCACGCGGTTATCTCGCGCCATTTCGCGTTCGCCCTGGAGTACCACAATGTCTACCGCTGTCTGATTATCTTCGGCAGTGGAGAAGATCTCTGTTCTTCTGCACGGTATGGTGGTGTTTCTTTCGATTATTTTGGTCATGACACCACCAAGGGTTTCAACGCCGAGAGACAGCGGAGTGACGTCCAGAAGTACCACGTCCTCGACTTCGCCCTTTATAATACCAGCCTGAATCGCAGCACCAACGGCAACCACCTCGTCAGGGTTTACACTCATGTTGGGCTGCTTTCCACCGGTCAGTTTCTTTACCAGTTCCTGTACAGCAGGAATTCTGGTAGAACCGCCCACGAGAATTACTTCGTCGATATCTTTCTCGGTCAGTTTTGCATCTGCAAGAGCCTGTTTTACCGGACCCATGCACCTTTCAATCAAGTCGTGGGTTAACGCTTCGAACTTGGCCCTGGTAAGAGTCATGTTCAGGTGCTTCGGACCGGTAGCGTCTGCAGTGATAAACGGTAAATTGATTTGAGTCTGTGCCATGCTGGATAGCTCGCATTTTGCTTTCTCGGCAGCCTCGTACAACCTCTGCAGTGCCTGCCTGTCGTTCCTCAGGTCAATTCCCGTATCTTTCTTGAATTCGTCGGCAAGCCAATCCACGATTCGTTTATCGAAGTCGTCTCCGCCGAGATGCGTATCACCCGCTGTTGCTCTTACTTCACATACGCCCTCGCCGACGTCCAGAATGGAGACGTCAAAGGTTCCTCCACCAAGGTCGAATACGAGGATGGTTTCGGATTTCTTCTTGTCCATTCCGTATGCGAGAGCAGCTGCGGTTGGCTCATTTATGATCCTGAGTACCTTCAATCCTGCAATTTCACCCGCGTCTTTGGTAGCCTGACGCTGTGCGTCGTTAAAATACGCGGGAACAGTAATAACAGCTTCAGTAACCTTTTCTCCAAGGTATTTGGATGCGTCTTCCACTAGCTTTCTCAAAATAAGAGCAGAAATTTCTTCCGGCGCATACTGCTTGCCTTTGATCTCAAATCGCACGGCATCATTTGGTCCACGGACAACTTTATAAGACACTATCTTGGATTCTTCATCAACTTCTCCCCACTTTCTGCCCATGAACCTCTTAACGGAATATATAGTTGCCTCAGGGTTCATAATTGCCTGACGCTTTGCAATCTGTCCAACCAGTCTCTGTCCGTCATCAGTAAAAGCTACGACAGATGGCGTAGTACGAGAACCTTCCGCATTTGCAATAACTGTAGGTTTTCCTCCTTCCATTACCGCGATCACAGAGTTAGTGGTTCCCAGATCTATTCCTACTGCTTTTGCCATTGTTTTTCCTCCTGTTTTTTTAATTTTTCTTTTGTTTACTACAAGTTAGGAACGGCTAACGGGAATGTCAAGGTGCGATGCAAATTTTTTGAAGAAAAATGTGTGACAGAAAAATTCAGCAATCTCCTGAGCGGAAGAATGAAAACCAGTCTTAAGATTGCTTCGGTTCCGATTCCTCCAAGTTTTTCTTGACTTTGGTAAACTCATTAAGATAATTTCTGGTGTACTTTTGCCGATCCTGTATTTTAAGACTTTTGTTCCAGACATTCTTGCCAGCGGACCGTTATGGAACCGTTGTGAAAAAAGGAGTACTTTTCAAGTATTAAGAGAGGGGATTACGTATGTCAAAGAAACTAGAACTGGAAAGAATCAGAACTGTAGGTGTTATTGCTCACGGTGGTGCCGGAAAGACCACTCTGGTGGAAGCTATGTTATTTGACACGGGAGAAACCACGAGGCTTGGGAAGGTTGATGATGGTACGTCAATCATGGATTTTGAGCCGGAAGAAATCAGCCGAAAAACGACTTTGAGTGCGGCGTTCAACAGCTTCGAGTGGGCCAAGCACCTTATAAACATCATTGACACACCTGGCGACTTCAATTTTCTTGGAGATACGAAAACGACTCTGCAGGGCGCTGATAGTGCTCTCGTGGTAATAGATGCCATTGACGGAGTAAAGGTTCAAACAGAGAAAGTTTGGGAGTTTGCCGACGAGTTTTCCCTTCCTCGAATTATTTTTATTAATAAAATGGACAGGGAACGTGCTGATTTCAAGAAGGTTGTTAATGAGATAAGAGAAATTTTTGGGTCAAATGCAATCCCTGTACATCTTCCCATTGGTGCTGAGGACAATTTCCGCGGAGTGGTGGACCT
>QMLL01000389.1 GCA_003646715.1 Deltaproteobacteria bacterium | reverse complement strand
TTTTCATTTTTTCTCCTTTACATAGGCCCGGTCTGGCCGCCTCCGCAAACCTGATTATTATCAATCAAAGAAAGTTTGCCGGCTATTAAATCTTCTACAACAGGCCTTATTTCTGCTCGTTCAGCCTCATAATACACGTCAATGCCGACTTGCCGAAATCCCATTAATGGTCTCATGCCGATGCCGCCGACAACCAGAACGTCAACTTTATGTTCCGATAATAAGTTAACCGGCACCATGCATCCGCCCTGGACATGCTCCTGGTTTGAAATTGTGGATACATTTTTTATTTTTCCGTCTTCAACATCAATAAATGTAAACACATCACAATGCCCAAAGTGTCCTGATCTTGTGCCGTCTAAACCGCCTTCCCCATTGGAAGGAATCGCTATTCTGCCATTTTTCAAGACTAAAATCTCCTTTCAATTAATTCTTTTTGTTTATTTCATATTCATAACAGGCAAGGCAATAATTTTATTCCAGATTTGCCTGACCTCATTTTTTGCTTTTGAATCGCCATTGTATTCAAAAAATGTTTTTCCCTGTACCATTGAGGCAGTAAATGCGGAATCAAAAGGAATTTTGCCCAAAAAATACATGTTTTTCTTTTTTGTTAAATTCTCAATTTGTTTGGTCTGCTCCATATTCAGATCATACTTGTTAACGCATACCATGCCTGTAACTTTAAAATGGGCCGCAAGATCCGCGACCCTTTCCATATCATGCAGGCCGGAAACCGTAGGTTCGGTTATGATAAGCGCTGCGTCGACATTGCCGAAAGATGCAATAACAGGGCAACCAATGCCTGGAG
Source organism: Deltaproteobacteria bacterium (assembly GCA_003646715.1). Taxonomy (GTDB): domain Bacteria; phylum Desulfobacterota; class Syntrophobacteria; order B119-G9; family B119-G9; genus B119-G9. Next base: position 2,325 of record QMLL01000389.1, on the reverse strand, counting down.
GTCCATCGGTAATAACCAAGTCTTTTTTTTCTTCTTTTGCTAATTTTTTTGCTTCATTTTTTACAAGTGTAACAAGCTTACCTGAATTTTCTTCAGCAATGCCGAGTTTTGCATGTACCATTGGGCCGAAACGCGTATCGGAAAGATACCACTGCCCACATTTTTGAGTTGGAAAATCTATAGCCTGTTCCGGACAAAAGTCAACGCAAACACCACAGCCTTCGCACGCAATCTCGTCAACTATAAAGCCTTCCTTTATTGCCTCAAACCTGCATAATTCGATGCACTGTCCGCATTCAGAACACTTATCATTATCAATTACAGCTATGCCTCCTCCAAAGAAATCGGTTGTTTTTCTTATTTCAGGAGCCATGATCAGATGAAGGTCAGCGGCGTCTACATCGGCATCGCATAAAACCATATTTTTGGCCAGACTTGCAAATGCAGCAGTTACACTGGTTTTGCCTGTTCCGCCCTTTCCGCTTAAAATAACCAGTTCTTTCATCTATAACCTGTCTCCTTTAACCAACAAGTCTTTCAATTTTTTTGTATAATTCATTAAACTTTTCTTTCCATTCAGGAATTTCTCTGGCAATAAGCAGACCTTTGGAATATATTTCTGCAATCGATCTATCATAAGGTATCTCCATCAGAACCGGCAGTTGTTTTTGTGTAGCGTATTGCCTTACATCATCGTTTCCTATATCAGATCGATTAATAACAAGACCGCAAGGGATTCCGATAAGCTTTACCGCTTCAACTGCAAGTTTGAGATCATGCAAGCCGAATGGAGTCGGTTCGGTTACCATCAGCACGAAATCAACCTCTTTTACCGCTGCAATAACAGGGCATGATGTGCCTGGAGGAGCGTCAATGATATTTATTTTATCAGATGCTGCATATGATCTTACTTTTTTTATCAATGGCGGCGCCATGGCTTCCCCGACTCTGAGCCTTCCATGCACAAAATTTATATTATCGAAACTTCCTTTTTCCACAACTCCGAGCAATCGTCCGGTTTCTGTTACAGCGTTTTCGGGACAAATTAGTACGCATCCCCCACAACTGTGACATAATTCAGGAAAAGTCAGAATTGTATCGCCAAAAACCGCTATAGCCTTAAAGCGACATATCTCAGCGCATTTCTTGCAATAAGTGCATTTGTCTTCATCAATCTGAGGAACAGGCGTAAAAAAGGATTTGCTTGCTTGAATTTCGGGATTTAAAAAAAGATGACAATTCGGCTCTTCAACATCACAGTCTAAGATCTGAACGTTTGCTCCCAAAGAATAACACAAATTTGTGGCAACGGTTGTTTTACCTGTGCCGCCTTTTCCACTTGCAACACTGATTATCATGGCGTTTTCCTGCTTGACATGTTTAAAATACGGCTTAAATGCTCAAGAAGTTTTTCTGTATCCTCTTTATTCGGCAGCGGCGGCAACTGCATAACAATACCTAACCCTTCACTGGCGTTATGGAAATCTTCCGGTGAAAGAGAACTGACCAAAGCGCAATTAATTAAAGGATTTACTGCAATCAGTTTTTTTGCAAAATCAAGTCCCGTCATGTCGGAAAGTTTTTCATCTATAACCACCAAATCAAATTTTTTCGCGTCAAGAATGAAAAGCGCCTTGTCGCCTGATTCCGTCCATTCAGTTGAAACATCGTTTTTGGTCAATGTATCAGCCAAGTCCGACAAGGCTGCTTTTTCGTTGCTTGCCAACAATGCAAAAAGCATCATCAATTCCTTTCAACCCAAGACCGTTAAGGCTTGTTAAAAAATTTTGTGTTTTATTCAAGCCTTTTTGAACAACTTTTTTCGGAATATAACTCATTCAGATTTTTTTTCCAATTCAGATATTCTTTTGTTGATTGCTTCCAGAGAATTTTTAGCGTAATCAGCCTCTTTTTTCAGAATGTCTAACTCACCAGCAGTATCTGTTGTATAATAGCCCCCAAAAACAGGCTGATTCCAACCGAAACCTCTTCCGCCAAAAGCACGTCTTACGCCTTGGCCGTAACGCATAAATCTTCTCCCGCCTCCAAAGCCTCTTCCATAACCAGTGGGAAATGACGTTCCATATGCATTCGCTGGATTGCATAAACCCCATCCTCCACCTGTCATTGGTCCTCCTCCATAAGGACCTGTTCCATCTAAACCCGGCATAATGCCACCTCCTTGTGATAGTTAAAATTTCTTTCCATCTTGCCGTTTAACCTTTAATATCCTGTAATATTCAAAAGCAAACCATATGCCAATTACACAATAAAATGATTGCGTTAAAAATATCTTTTTAATACAAAAGGTTATAATGGTTAATA
>QMLL01000388.1 GCA_003646715.1 Deltaproteobacteria bacterium | reverse complement strand
TTGAGCCAGAGAGAATTCAAATCCATATTCATCCTGAGAGCATAATCCATTCAATGGTTGAATACATAGACGGATCGGTTATTGCTCAACTTGGCATACCGGATATGAAAACTCCAATTGCATACGCTCTCGCATATCCGGACAGACTACCTATAGATAATCCGCCGCTGGACTTATTTGCGTTGAAAAAGCTAACTTTCTATGAACCCGATTTTGAGCTTTTTCCGTGCTTGAGACTTGCTTACGAAGCATTAAAAGCAGGTGGTACAATGCCTGCGGTCTTAAATGCCGCCAACGAAGTAGCAGTAGAAGCCTTTCTGACTAGAAAAATACCTTTCCTGGCTATCCCTGAGGTAATCGAACTGACCATGCAAAAACACCAAGTATCCGCAGGCCAGGAAATCGATGAAGTACTGGGGGCGGACAGGTGGGCCAGGGAAACCGCAAATACTTTAATTGAAGAAAAGTATTCCCTGAGATAGAATACTAAGAAAACCAAAAAAGAGGGTAAGACTTGATAACCACCATATTCGCAACAGTCATAGTTCTGGGTGTTTTGATATTTTTTCACGAGCTTGGTCACTTCCTCGTGGCAAAATATTTCCGCGTAGGAGTGTTAAAATTCTCCCTGGGATTTGGTCCTGCAATCATCTCCAAGAAGGTTGGAGAGACAGAGTATTGCATTTCTGCCATTCCGCTGGGAGGTTATGTTAAGCTCCTTGGTGAAAGCAGCAATGAAGATGTACCGGAAGACAAGCTCGAGGCTTCATTTTCGAACCAGCCTGTTGGCAGGCGAGCTGCAATAGTTGCTGCAGGTCCTATTGCAAATTTTCTACTTGCAATTGTTTTCTTTTCTTTTGTTTTTGCAGTATCAGGCATCCCACAGCTTTCCACGGAGATTGGAGCCGTAACGAAAGACTCTCCGGCAGAAAAAGCTGGCTTGAAGCCCGGGGACAAGGTCGTGGCTGTCAATGGTCAGCCCGTGACCGAGTGGGAAGAAATGTCAAAACTGATAAAGAAAAGTGGTGGTAAAAGCATCCAAATAACAATTGAAAGGGGCAAAGAACTAATCCAGGTATCGGTGGTACCTGAGATATCGAAGGTAAAAAATATATTTGGAGAAGAAATTGAAAGGCCCCTGATAGGTGTAACTGCTGCTCAGAAAGTCGTAGTAAAAAAGGTTAATCCCGTTTTTGCACTGTACTACGGAGTTGAGCAAACCTGGACGCTGACCAAGCTATTTGTGCTCACCGTAATCAAAATGATAGAAAGGGTTGTTCCGGCAAAAACCCTGGGGGGCCCGATTTTTATAGCTCAACTGGCAGGCCAACAGGCTCGCCAGGGTATCATGAACCTGATATATTTTATAGGTTTGATAAGCGTAAACCTTGCCATATTAAATCTCCTTCCTGTACCCGTCCTTGATGGCGGCCATCTGGCTTTCTTTGCTTTCGAAGCTATTACGGGCAAACCCGTGAGTATGGAAAAACGGGAAATCGCACAGCAGGTTGGCCTTTTTCTGTTGATTATTCTCATGGTTTTTGTGTTCTACAATGATATTTCACGTATTCTGCTTCAGAAAAAAGAAATATTAACTCCAAAACCATAAATACGGGAAAGGGGAAGATTGGGTCATGAGGATTCTCGCGCTCGACACTTCTACTTCTGTGAATAGCGTTTGCATTATAGACGAAAAAGGAATTCTGGTTGAACACATAGTGGGAGGGCAGGGGAGCCACAATAAGATTCTCTTAAAAAACATAGATCTTTGCATCAAAGCCGCTGGTGTTCAGTTCGGTGATATACATGGCATTGCGATTGCCCTGGGCCCTGGAAGCTTCACCGGCCTTAGAATCGGCATAAGCACCGCCAAGACACTGGCGTGGGCCAACCAGCTTCCCATACTCGGCATACCCACGCTGGATGCCCTTGCCTTGAATGTCCCCTATGGGAAATACCAGGTTTGCCCAATGCTGGATGCAAAGAAAAACGAAGTGTATTGCAGAATATACAGGCTCTCGGATGCATACCCGGAAGGTATTACTGACAATATGGTTCTCCCCCCCGCCGAACTGGCCGGAATGATAGATTCACCCACGATATTCCTGGGAAACGGGTGGCATCAGTACGAGTCTGTCCTCAGAGAAAAACTTGGAGAAAATGCGTTAACACTACCGGCTCCGTTCCACGATATCAGGGCAAGTAACATCGCGACCCTCGCTCTAAGGCGCCTCAAGCAAAATGAAAAAGATGACCCCGAATCGCTTAAACCAATATACGTAAGACCTTCGGACGCTGAGCTAAGCTTGAAAGAGAAGAAACAATCCCAACAGCCGTGAACAATCAGGCTCATTGTAATCATCAAATCCGTATTTCATGCTAGGCTGGTCTGTGGAGAATCTGGTCCAGCCTAGCTGGTTACATCATCTTCAAAAGTTTTGGAATAATCAGGGAAATCTGAGGAAACAGGGCAACCAGAAGAAGGGCAACCAGCATAAATAACACAAAGGGGATGACTTCCCTGAAAGTTTCCTCAATAGAAATATTTGCAAGATGCGTGGTCACATAAAGGTTTACGGCAACTGGTGGGGTAAACTGGCCTATTGCCAGGTTTAAGGTCATCATGACACCGAACCAGATAGGGTTCCAGTGAAACTTTGCCATCATGGGTAAAAAAATTGGCAAGAAAATATAGTAAATGGATATTGCATCAATCATTGTGCCGGCAACAAAGAGCATTAAGTTAACAAAGAAAAGAGCGACAAGCGGGGTGGTGCTCAACTTGATAAGATAATTTGCTATTGCATCCAGCGTACCCAATGTATTGGCAGCCCATGAAAAGAGACCGGCAAGAGTAACAATTATCATGACTATTGCTGATGCTACGCTGGCGTCCACCAGAAGTTCGTAGAATAATTTCAGAGTAAGAGTCTTGTAAACAACGAAACCAAGGAATACTCCATAAACCACGGCCACGACAGCTGCTTCAGTTGGAGTGAAAATTCCGCCGTATAACCCTCCCAGTATGATGCCGGGAGCTATCAATCCAAAGAAGGCCTGACGGAATGCTTGCCAGAGCGTAATATCGTCAATATCTGTCCTTGCTTTCCCGTAGCCTTTCCTTCTTGATATCAGATA
>QMLL01000387.1 GCA_003646715.1 Deltaproteobacteria bacterium | reverse complement strand
TGTTGATGCTTCTCCTGAAATCAAGAAGTCTGAGAGATTTTGAAAAGTTCTTCAGAAAGATAAACTATTCCAACATAGAGGACTTGTTTATAGTCCTTACCTTCATCAACAAAGGAGAAATAAAGGGTCTTGATTATTATTGCAGAAAATACGGAATCCATGCATATATCTCAGACAGGGAACTCGTGAGACTGTACGAGAACCAGAGAGACAGATTTGAGAATATGTTTAAAAACAAACTAGATATTATAGGGGAGATTTTCAACAAGCTGTGGGGAAGACTTGAAGAGGTATGATGTTATTCGTAGATTTTGGGTAACTGTCCAAAACAGATACAATACATACAGATAACTATGAGTGAGATGTATTTTGATATTGAAGTTGCATACAGAAACCCGGAAATAATAGCAAGGATGCTCGAGGGGAGGAAGATACCTGGTCCTAATCCGGGAAACTGCAAGATAATAACCATCCAATACCAGCTTCTGGACGAGTCAGGAAACCCCAAAACCCCTTTGAGGATATTCAAGGAGTGGGATACATCCGAAGAGGATATAATACGCAAAATAGCAACTATGATCAACCCCCAACGGCTGTGGGAATTCATTCCTGTGGGTCATAACATATACTTTGATCTGGGCATGCTAAAAGAAAGAGCTGCCCTGTACGGGATAAGATATTCGAACTGGTTTATCTACAATGAACTGCCAAGTATAGATATCAAGCATATCTGCATAGGTATGAATTCGTTCAGGCTCAAGGATTCAGGGCTTGATAAGTTCTCTGGGAAAGAGACATCGGGAAGAGATGTCCCTTTATGGTACTATAGGAAAGAATATGACAAGATTATTGACTATGTGACAAAAGAGGCAAAGGAATTTATAGAGTTCTACAAAAGACTCAGGGAGACATTACCTGATTTCAGAAAACAGTATGGGTTTTTTTAGCACCCCAAACCCTCCCAGCTTCATCTGGGAATAAGAATAACCAGCTATTTTTGGGCAAACTCCTATATACTCCCTGCTTTTATCCGATGCAAGGAAGTTCTACATAGAAAGATGCCGGATGAAGCACTGGACTGACCAGGAATTCGTGAAGCTTTGCAGGGGTCAGTCAAGGTTAACCGGTTACAAAGTTAACCAGACCCCCCGCCCTTCAGGGCGGGGTAGTTCAGAATTTATAGGATATGTCACAATTTCATACAAATATTATGTTATTCACCATTTCCATCCTTTTAATATATGGGTCTATATCAGAACTTTTAACATCTGAGAGTTTCTGAACCTCTAAGAGTTTCTCTTTAAGATAGGGCTGGATCATATATTTTTCAATTATATCTATGTCTGATATTGCTGCCCAATATTCATTGTTTTCAATATCATTCCTTGCACAACCCATAAGCTCATCCACAGAGTCGCTGATATTTTCCGGAAGCATGTCTTTGTATAATTTAAGAAAATCCGCTAATTCATCAAGAACTGACACTGCTCCCTTCTTTTTCTCAGAAAGATCCTTTTCTGATTCGGTTATATATATGAGTTTATCTAGAAAGGGGGTTTTATATTCATCTTTCATACTTATTATTTTTTTGTAACGCAGAACTTCAACAATAGCATTGATATATAATAAATTATCTATCACCATATACTCACAACCTTAACTCTACAAATCTCATTTTTTCATCAGACTCTCTTATACTGACAACATCTCCTGGTTTGAGACTGACAATCCTTGGATCATTGTCAGATATAAGCCATGCCTGCTCTCTGATTATTTTTACCTTAGCGGTCTTCTTTCCAAGAGCAACAGGCTTTCTTGTCGGGACAATATTGTTGAAACCTATTTTTATTCCGTTACGAAACGGTTTTCCTCCTATCACAGAGAAATATGCTGTTGAACCGTACGGAGTTGCAGCTATCAGGCCATCCCCCATGAACCTGCCGAGTTTTTTATTTCCCACAGAAAGCGAGAATCTTAACGCCTTGTATGGGATTTTGTTATGTATCTGTATCTCATTCATTGCCTTTAGTTTTTTGTTCCTGAACAGGGCTTCTGCCTTTGGTTTTTCCCGAATCTTGAAATCACCGGATGACAGTTTGTCAAGAATCAAGCTCAGGTGTTTCACAGAATAACACATTTTTCTGTTATGGCAATTGGGTGGTTTTTTGTGGATAAAAATCTTTGGTACTCTGGGGAACTTTCTTTCTGCTATCAGGAGTGTCCCATCACCTCCATACACAAGGACAAAACCCGGACTGTTTCTGGAAAGGGTAAACCTATTTTTTATTCTAGAAGTAATCTTCTTATCCCCAGACTCAACCCAAATGTTCATTTTATCATTATGTGTGTTTACATTTATAAAATAGTGCACTGTTGCTGCATTTCGGACAATTATTCACAGATTGAATAATGGATGGTACACTGCCAATACATTAAATGAATTCTCCAAGATACGACATGGTCTGTCCATAAGAATAAAAGAAGAAAAAGAAGGGTGTGCCTGTACTCTAGTAGAGTAAGAATAATACAGCTTGCATATATATTGATGAACAGCAGAATGCTTACTTACAATGGGTTTCGCCAGCCCGAATCCGTAAATCCTTGGTTTTTGTTTATTGTTTGTGCTGGTTTTGGTGGAAATTGACCGGAAATCCTAAACCACCAACAGGTTTATGCTTTTACGGAATTAAATCTGCAGAACCAAAATGAAAACTTTATTAAGGAGAAGAAACAATTAATTATTAGGTGTGAAAATGGCAGCAAAGAAAAAATCAAAGAAGAAGACAAAGAAGACAACAAAGAAGAAGACAAAGAAGAAAAAGAAAAAATAGTCGCTTTGTTTAAGAGCGCGCGCAAAAAATAAATATTTCTTTAATTTATTTTGTTTTTTATTTTTTAACCAGAAAAGGTTCTAGTTTTCAGAGATCCTGTTAAATTCAATACATAAGAGGGGCAGAACTTGTTTTTTTTTGGGGAAGAAGCTATTTATTAAAAAAAATTAAAAATAGTTAGAGCTTTTCCAACAGGAGGTTAAGCGCATGAAAGTAAAGATAGGCGACAGGTTGATTGGAGAAGATGAACCGGTTTTCATAGTTGCGGAACTATCAGCGAACCATCTTCAAAAATTCGATCTGGCTGTG
>QMLL01000386.1 GCA_003646715.1 Deltaproteobacteria bacterium | reverse complement strand
TTTTGTGTCTCTTCGAGTTGACGTCTTTCAGATTCCAGAACAGATTTGTAGTAATATTTCTCCCGACAGTATTCGTGGTATTGAGCATCATCCAGCTCTTGCTGGATGTTCTTGAGAATACCAAAAAAGTATGACAAATTTTTTCTATCACTGTTACGGGCGACTGCTTTCATAAACGCTTTTTCAGTTTTCTGTATTGCGTCTGTGCTATAAACCTTGATGCTATACTCAGCTCGACGAAATGATGGGGTATCAACATCAAGATCATAATTTTGAATGACCCAGTGTAATATTTCAAGTTTGCTTTGTTCTTCCCCTGAGTCCTGCCGATTTTTATTGTGCTGTATAAGTCGTGCCCGCTCCTTTTGGCGTACTTCTTCACTTGTTTCTGCTGCCATTGCAACTTGTGGAGTTACACCGCTTTTACGCAGGGGCAATTTGTTGCGCATCTCCACATAAAGAGAAACCAGGGCGGTGAGCACAGTTTTACCTAAATTCTCTGGGGTGGAGGAGTCTAAACTTATAGCTCCAAGCACCTTTTTTAACTGACTGAAAGCACCCTCATCCGTACCGTTTCCTTTGGGATTACCGGGCCCTGCCGGTACAATTTCAATATCATGTTTGATGAGCCATGTTCTGACATCCTTACTTAAATTGGCAGTACCATGATCAAAAACAACGCCAAGCGGGAGGCCATAATCCCTTACGTGTTGTTTAAGAACAGCAAGGACAGCTTGTGAGGTTTCACTTTCGCTGATATCGAATCCTGTATGAGTGAAACTGCCAACATCCACGCCAAGTTCAAGGTTGAATTTGTATGACTCTCCATTAATATTCAGTTCTATCTCGCTTCCGTCAATACTCAGCAGACTGTTTGGGATCCGCTTGCAGAGGTTTCTATAAAAAGCAGGCCTTTTTATACGGGTATTTACTGCCCATAAGTCATTGGCTATCAAAATTTCTCGTAGAGTTTCTGTGCCAAGAGTGAGTTCACAGGCCATATTGACTTCTTGGGTAAATGCCGCAATAAGTATTCGCTCCTTTTTCTCAAGTTTCTTCTGAGCCAGATCTACTATTTGACGAACTATTTTTGCTGTAACCTTAACGGCTTTCCCACGTCTGTCTTCTCTTGCGCAAGGTATCAAGTTGGCGTCAAAATACTTGTCCCAGGTCAGGAGAGTTGTGGGGCTCATTCGCAAAGACCAGGCAACCAAACATGTTGATTTGGATTCCCTACGCAGGAAACTCACTGCTATTTTTTGTTCTTTTTGCGGTGTGTGTTCTTTTTTTTACTAAGCATTTCATCCACGCGGTGGATTTTCCATGCCAGTGTAAGCCCTTCATGTTGAAAGTTCAGTTCAGCATAATTTCGCAAAAGCTCATCATGGCTACAGCGAAGGGTTGACAGCTCCTCACTCAAGGCCCGTTGTTTATCCTGCTGTTCCGTTTCATGTCGAGCGGCCCACTTGTAACCTGTCTTACGGGAAATACCAGCGGTCGCACAAATATTACTTACACTTGTAGCTTTGATTCCTTTTTCTTTCTGTATCCGTTGGGCTCGAATTAGAATTGCAACATCATCAGGGCTTAGATCCTGTTCCATTGTGACCTCCTTGAAAGGCAAGAGACTGACCTAAAACAGTCAAGATTATCTGACCATTATCGGTTCTGCTTATGGTAAGAAGACTTCGATTTATGATAGTGTTCTCCTGTTCAAGGTTCACGCCTTTGCTGATTTTGTCAAGCACCTTCCTGGTCTGACCATGAAAACGCTCACCCGGTGTAAGTACCCCACCTATTCCCTGATGTGGACGATGATAATTGTAATGATCCACCCACTTTTCTATACCGGTAACGGCATGTCCCAAAGTAGAAAACTGCTGCTGCTTAAAGAGTTCGCTTTGTATACGACGGTTAAGAGCCTCTACTTTTCCCAATGTTTGGGGATGGTGAGGACTGGCGTGAGTATGATCTATCCCGGAAACTTCAAGCCATTTCTCAAAACGATTTATGCCACGCCAGGAATAAAAAACAAATCCGCGATCTGTGAGCATTTCACCCATCTTGCCATATTTTTGCACGGCCTCATCCACCAAATCAATGATACAATCCACCGAAGTTTTCTCAAGAATACGAAAACTAAGAATAAACCTGGAGTAATCATCAATAAGCAAGATGACATACACCTTGAGCTTGTTGATATAACGCTCAAGGATATCCATCTGAGCAAGCTCAAGGGGACGACTGGCTTCAAAACGATGCCACCTTTTATCATTCTTGTCTTCTTTCTTCGATGACTTATAGCCATTCCCTTTAAGTATTTTTCTGACAGTAACGCTTGATATGGTAATCCCTTGACGTCGAAGCTGATTGCGAATTTGTCCTGGGCCATAGCCTGGATTCTTCTTCCATACATCAAGAATTGCTGCTTCCTGGTCAGCGCTGATCTTTTTTACACCACGCCCAGGTCGGGAAGGCTTGTACGCCAAAAAAGCTTTCTTGCCTAAAACTGTCAAGTCACTACGCCATCCATAAATTGTCGTATAATGAAGGCCCGCTATTTCGGCCGCTTTACTTACTCCAATATCTTTGGCGCTCATTAAAATGGCGTATTTCTCGTCCTGGCTATAATGTCTCTTCTTGCTCATGTCACTTTTCCTCCATAATTGCAGGAAAAGTGTTACCTTGTTTTAGGGTGAAATTTACGGTTTTATACTAGCCGAAACAGATATTGTATTCTTAAGGGTCTTGCCATAATATGAGCGTAGCACAAAAAAAACTTACAATTCAAGACCTGACCCCGTCTTTTCATGCAATTTATCTGTATTGCCATGTTTATGCGACGATAAATACAACAGTCCATTGTATTGTTTTCATGGTCTGTATTGTGTCCCCTGGCAGTTTTCATAACCAAACAATCGGAAACCGTGGTATATTCCCTATTGTTCAGATGATATCCAAGCCTTATATACTGTTCAGCAGGCAAGAGAGTGGTTCAATCAACATCCGGATTTCAATAGATTTTTTCTATCCTACCGTAGGCAAAATTGGCCAAAGGGGCTAATACGGGTATGTGGAAAGGAGCACAGACAGCCTTTTACAAAGATGATACAAAGAAGGATAAGCCATGAAAAAGATAATC
>QMLL01000385.1 GCA_003646715.1 Deltaproteobacteria bacterium | reverse complement strand
GGATTCGATACGAGGGTTGGGGAAGGTGGGGTATTGCTTTCCGGGGGACAGAGACAGAGAATCTGCATTGCAAGGGCATTCTTGAAAAACGCTCCGATTCTCATTCTCGACGAAGCAACTTCCTCGCTGGACAGTGCGTCTGAATTGCAGGTGAAAAAAGCAATCGATAATTTAATGGCGGGGCGGACCACTATAATTATCGCACACAGGTTTTCTTCACTGGAGCACGCCCGGAAGATATTCGTGCTTTCCTGTGGAGAGGTTGTGGAAGAAGGGTCCCTGGAAGAATTGCTGGCCAAAGGTGGTGAATTCCGTTATCTTCATGATTTGCAGGTATGTCAGATTCATTCTTAAATAGACAATTAGAGGGATGGCAAACGTTCTGAATAGGTTAGACCTTAAGATATACAGTGCAATCATAGGGGGAGCATTCCCCCTTTTTTTAGTCTATTACGGTTGGAACAGATTCTTTAACAATAAATATATTGAAAGTGCACTGTATCGGCTTGGACTGAAGTATCCGCTTTTTGAGGGGATAGGTGAAAGGCCTATCTGGATACATGCCCTTTCTGTGGGGGAAACCATGGCGGCGGTTCCACTGGTGCGTGCTATAAAAGCGAGAAATCCTGACTTACCAATGGTATTTTCAACATCGACTGAAACGGGACAGGAAACCGCCAGGAAAAAGCTAAACAAATATATCACTCGTTTTTTTTATCTACCGCACGACTTCCCATGGGCGTTAAGGAGACTTATCTTGAGTCTCATGCCTCGCATTTTCATAACCATCGAAACGGATGCATGGCCAAACCTTCTTCATGTCCTGAAGGAATACAATATTCCTGCTTTTTTGGTGAATGGAAGAATATCTCCTGGATCCTTTAGAAGATTTTCCCGCTTTCCTCGGTACAGCAGATTTCTTTTCGATTCCTTTGACATGTGTCTCATGCAGTCGGCAGATGATGTTGACAGATTTCTAAAGCTGGGAATAGGCAAAAATAAAGTTAAAAATACAGGGAATCTTAAGTTTGACATGTTACCCACTATTTCGTCTGCAGAAAAGGCGATGCTGGCCGAGAATCTCGGGATTGGAATTTCTGACAAAATATGGGTTTCTGGTAGTACCCATGAAGGTGAGGAAAAGATCATACTTGATGCCTTCACTAGAGTTATTTCAAGGATACCAGAACTTCGCCTTATTCTTGTTCCAAGGCATCCCAACAGAGCTACGCACGTAAAAAAACTTGTCGTTGGAAAAGGCTTGGGGTGTGCTCTGCGTTCCGTAGATCGAGGATTTGGTAACTCAGAAGTATTAGTAGTGGACACCCTTGGAGAACTTGCAAAATTATACTCTCTGGCTGATCTTGCTTTTATCGGTGGTAGCCTGGTTCCAGTTGGAGGGCATAATCCCCTGGAAGCGCTAGCTTTCGGAGTTCCCGTAATATTGGGTCCGTACATGTATAACTTTCGCGAAATAGAAGCCCTCCTGTTTAAATCAAACTGTGCGGTGAAGGTGTCAACTGTAGAAGATCTGACTAATGTTCTAATGAAACTACTTGGTGACAGTAAATTATTGCGGAGGATGGGAGATAACGCCAGGAGAGTTGTTGAAATTAACCGCGGGACCTCAAAAAGAGTTGTTGAATTGCTAGTTCTTTATTTGTGATGCTTTATGATTGATTGGGATCGATTGCAAAACAACCTGTACTCGAGGAACAGGACTATCAGAAAAAGCCTGGATTTGTGTGCCCAGCTCTACAGCAAGGCTGTTCATCGAAGGCTTCTTAAGTACTACCGGTCCAGAAATCTCAGGAAAAGGGTCCCTGCGAAGGTGATTAGTGTGGGCAACATAGTTGCCGGTGGTACAGGTAAAACTCCGATGGTTCGCTGGCTGTGCAAGCACTTCAGTGACAGGGGAGTATCTTGTGCGATTGTGAGCAGAGGATATGGACGAAAGCGTAGTAAAAATGATGTAACGATTCTCAATAAATCAGCACACAGTAGATCGTGGCTTAATGTGGGGGATGAGCCCTACATGCTCTGTAGACAACTGCCTGATACTCCGGTTCTTGTTGGTAAAAACAGATATAAGTGTGCTCTTGAAGCAATCAGGCATTTTGGATCGCGAATAATTGTTATGGATGATGGTTTCCAGCATTTGTCGCTGGAAAGAGATTTGGACCTTGTGCTGCTGGACTGCGAGAGGCCTTTTGATAATGGTCACCTCATACCTCTGGGAAAATTGCGAGAACCGATAAGTCACCTGGTAAGGGCAGATGTATTTATTTTGACCCGGGTTCCAAGTGCCAGAGCCGAACAAAACATCCGGTCTTTTCTAAATTTTGTTTTCCCAGATATTCCAGTTTACGGATGTTTTCCCAGACCGGTGGCTGTAAAGCAATGCTTATCCGAAAAGAGAGACCCTCCTGAGTTCCTAAGAAACAGGGACGTTTTAGCTTTTTCCGGTATAGGTAATCCTTCCTCTTTTGCTGCCACCCTTGAATCCTGTGGTGCCAGAGTTAAAAAGGCTCTAAACTTCCCTGACCACTACAGCTATTCGGCAAAGGATGTTAATAACATCTTAAAAGAGGCCAAAAGAGCCGGTGTGGAAGCGATAATCACTACGGAAAAAGATGAAATCAGGTTGCCATCGAAGATAGAGATCGTTAAGCAATTCTATTGTCTTGTAATTGAAGTTCAGTTTACCGATGAGGCTGAGTTTTGTGAGTGGCTGGATGGAAGAATTGGTATATAGGTTGTTTGTCAAAATTTTGACCGGTGTTTCTACCATTTCAAATCGAGGCCTGGATTTCTGGTCGCGGTTTCTGGGAGACCTGTGGTTCAAATGTGATACTAAGCATCGGAAGGTGGCGCTTTCAAATCTATTACTTGTAAGGTCTGAGCTTGAAAAGGACCGGAACGAAAATTTCAGTTATCAGGATATTTATGAGATCGTGAGACTGAATTTCAGGCACATTGCCAGGGTGTTTCTGGAAATACCACGGTTCCGTCACATAAATGCCGAGAATGTTAACCACTTTGTTACGTGCAGTGGCGCTGACGAAGTTAAAAAGGCTCTGGAGGAAGGTAGAGGAGCTATTATCCTTACAGGGCATTTTGGCAACTGGGAGATTACTGCGCATGTGG
>QMLL01000384.1 GCA_003646715.1 Deltaproteobacteria bacterium | reverse complement strand
AATTCAAACGGCCCCATCGGATGGTTAAATGCAAGCCGGCAGGCCTTATCAACATCTTCGATTGTTGCTATCCCCTCTTCCACAATCCGCAAGGCCTCAGTGATCCACAGAGAAATCATGCGGCTTGTAATAAAACCCGGGGAATCCTTCTGGCAAACTACAGTCTCCTTACCAAACATCTCACATAATGATAATGTCGTGGATAGGGTCTCATCAGAAGTCTCCAGACCTCGCACTACTTCGATAAGTTTCATAATCACTGGAGGATTAAACCAGTGTGTTCCGATAAATCGGTCCGGCCTTTTTGTGGATGCAGCCAGAGCAGTGATGGAAAATTGAGATGTATTGGATGCAAATATCGTATGCCCCGGACAAATACTATCCAAATTCCTAAAAACTTCTTGCTTGATCTTCATTTGTTCAGGAACGGCCTCAATAAGGTAGTCCACATCCTGAAAAGACTCCAGCTCTGTGTGCCAGCTGATGCGTTCTAAAATATTACCTGGCGACTCAGATAAACGCCCCTTTTCTGATAGCCTAGTTAGGCTTTTGGCGACTGTCTCACGAGCCCGCGCATTAATCTCTTCAGAAACATCACTAACCACCACCTGGCAGCCGCTTGTGGCTGCCACCTGCGCAATACCAGATCCCATGATGCCAGCACCGATTACGCCTATCACTTTTATATCGCCCATCCTTTTCCTCCTTATTTACCTTCTCATTAATCATGGCTTGCATTGCTATACTGTTGGCCCAAAAATTTTTTAACCACCTCCTTACCTCAAAAAACCCATAAGTCACGTTGCAAAAAACACGCGAGAGACTTCGCTGATGACCATTCTTTTTGCACACAAGAAGTGAATTCTGTGTCCAACATGGTGATTCCACAGACAGGTATGGCTGAACAGGTCCATCACATTGAATGAATAAAATTTTCCATCTCCTTTCCTGCCTAGCGGCAGACAGGAATATACCGTGGGCCGACAAGATCGGCCTGGTGGATGTTGTTGATAGTAAGGGAGTTGTGTGATATATGGGTACTCGATTCCCTTGGCAATGTATTGAGTTTTTTTGATCAGGCCTTCGCGTTTCAGCACCCTGTTAATGGTTCTGTCTGAAGGCAAACTGTGGCCTGACTTGCTGAGTTCCCATTTGATGGCCGAGGCGCCTATTTGAGCAAATGGCTCAGATTCTAAGCGTTTTCTAACCGATATGATACGCTCCTTACCGATATCGCTAAGTCGTGTAGGGGGGATCTCAAAGGAGCCCTAGATTTTTCCTCAAACCAGTTTGGGTCTCCAGATTGATACCGTTTAAGCCATTTGAAAAACCAGTTCTTGGAACGCTTAAGCTCAGTATATAGTATATATTGATATGGGTGATTGCCCTTGCAAATACATTGAAATTGCCACTTTTCTGAGTTCTTTTTCCATGCTGATCATGCCTCCTCACATATTTTTATCTGGAGGCGCATTATAAATAAAATTGCTTCTCAGGGTAACCGATGTCCTGGCATTATTTACCCTTAAGATTGGGTTATCGATATCCTGATATTTGACACTTACCCTTTAGTCTTCCGCGTATCAATTATTCGTTTAGCCTTCATCTCAAAACGAGGTAATGTGCCTGGCTCAACAACCTCAACTTCTGGTGTCAAATTAAACCGAGCCTTGATGTTTGTTATTACGTCCTCCTCAATCTTTCTAGTATCCTTGACACTTTCTTTGGACTCTACTCTCAGTTTCAGTTTAGTTAAGACTCCGGACTCCATTACATTCGTTTCATCAAGTATTATTTGAAATTCCTGTCCAACACTGGGTAAACTTCTGAGTACCTCTTCGATGCCAGCCGGCCAAACCCTAACACCCTTTACCTTTAACATATCGTCCGAGCGCCCTGAAAGCCCACGGGGCAGCAAATAGCCTGTACGACCACACGGGCATTCATCCTCGACGTAATATGTGAGATCATTTGTCCACCATCGAATCAGCCCTTGCGCCTCTCGCTCCAAATGGGTAAGGACCGCGACACCCGTTTGCCCCGGACCAACCCGCTTCTTTGTTTCAGGATCAACGATCTCCACAATGAAATGATCTTCGATGATATGGCATCCACACTGTTCTTCGCATGATCCTGACCAACCCAGTGCTTCGGATTGCCCAGGAAAATCGTGGACTTTCGCCCCCCATAAATTTTCTATCTTTTCTCTCACAGAAGGTATAGAAGAGCCTGGTTCTCCGCTAAGAAGTAAGTTACGAACTTTCAGTTCTTTCTTTATGTCGATTCCTTCCTTTTCAGCGGCCTCTGCCAAGGACAAAGCATACGAGGGGGTCCCTGTAAAGTACGTGGTCCCATATCGCTTCATCGTTATTAACTGACGCTTACTGTTTCCTACTCCCATAGAAATCAGTGTTGCGCCAGTTTTCTCCATGCCCCATTGGACCATCCATGCACCTGCAAATAGTTGATAATTATATGTGTTTTGGGCAATATCATCAGGCCTTAGCCCAGTGGCCCAAAAAATGCGAGCCGCTCGTTCTGCCCAGACGTTGACATCTCGACGTGTAATCACCATGGTAGTTGGCTCTCCTGTTGTACCCGAAGAGGCAAATATGTTGGAGATTTTCTCCATGGAAACACCGCTGTAATCACCAAATGGCGGATTTTCCTGCTGGCTCTTTCGAAGGTCCTCTTTTGTAGTAAATGGCAACTTTTCCAGGTCGTCTATCGTTTTAATGTCATTCGGATCTGCTCCGATCTCTTTGAATCTTTTCTGGTAAAATGGGCTCGCATAGGCTCGTTTAATTGCTTCCGGCAGTTTCTTTTCCTTTAGCTTTATCAGTTCTTCTCTTGGCATGGTCTCCATCTCTTCGTTCCACTACTTACGATACCTCTCTTTACTCATAGCGACTCTCCTTTCCCTATTATTTGTAAAATGATAAATAAACGCTTATATGGTGGCTCCTATTTCAAAGCCTTCTCTAATAGCCCTCAAAGCATCACCTGGTTCACGACAATCTCCTATAATAAAAAATTCCTGGACTAGTGACTTCCATTGATGAGTAAGTGCATCGTCTTTGACATTTCCTGTAGCAATGATGACTGTATCTGCTTCCAAGAATTCCTCCACGCCTTCCTTGCGAATCCTGATTT
>QMLL01000383.1 GCA_003646715.1 Deltaproteobacteria bacterium | reverse complement strand
GTGGTGGATGTGGAATAGACACCTTTCCCGGTGGGGCGCCATGATCTGTTATTGCCCCGGGAGGTTGAGGGGTACCAGGTGGTTCTGTAGCTGGCATGGATTCCGGGCTTGTAAAATCCCCCATAGCTGTAGCTTCAATTCCCAACACAGGTGGTCCGTTTTGCGTTTCAGCCATAGTTACACCTCCTCTTGCTATCAAGGTTAAAAAACAAACAAGAATAATTAATAGGCTAGTTCGATCACATATATCCATAATTTGTTCCTCCTTTTCATCGTTTAACTATTTTTGAAATCTCCTCCATTTTCTCCTCCAGCCTTTTCAGACGATCATTCATGTTATTTACCGCATCACTTATGTGGTCCTCTTGAGTGGAATTGCCTGACTCTCCCTTCTTCCACAAAAGAAACACTACCGCTGCCAACACAAGAATGATGATCCAGCCCATACCAAAAACACCGGGGGTGCCTAAAAGTGGAGGTGGAGGGGGTGCTGGAGGAACCGCTGCACAGCCAGAAAAAGGAAGATATGCAGCAACTAAAATCAAAATTTTCCCCGGTGATCTTCTCACCAGAGCAAGAGACTTTTTTATAAACCGTGAGATGTCCATAAATTCCTCCAACGCTCTTTCTTTTATGCGAATGATAACAATTGAAAATTAAGAAATTCCGAAGAAAAAATTAAAAAAAGATTAATTTTGGCAAGAGCTTGAGCCAGGACAAAATGCAAGGATATGGAGCAGGCCTTTTCAGATCTTGATTCTGGAGCGGAGGGAATTATTCAAAAGGGAGTTTTATTAGAAAGGTGGTACCTCTATTTACTTCACTACGTACTTCAATTGAACCTCCGTGGGCTTCCACCATAGCCTTGACAAGTGTTAATCCAAGCCCGGAACCCTTGTGATGTTCTCCGCACTCGGATACTTTCTTGCCCTGATAAAAAGGTTCAAAAATATGAGGCAGATCTTCTGCCAGGATTCCATGACCGTTGTCCTCGACCCAAATGTCAACACCATTATCTCCCAATTTCCATCCAAGTGCTATGCGACCGTTTCTTCCGGTATGTTGAAGTGCGTTCTGTAAAAGGTCGAACAAAATCTGTTTTAACATATTTGGGTCTGCTTTGAGCGATACACTTGGACCTTCCAATATAGAAATCTCACGTTCCTGGGACAGCACCCTGGCCTGTTCCTCAAATTCATTCACAAATTCTTTCAAAACAACTTTTTCTTTCTGCACGTTTTCCGAAATTTCCAGTTTCGCCAGATCCAGCAATTCCTCGCAAAGCTTTGACAGTCTTAACACTTCCCTGTACATTCCATGGCAGAGGTGTGCTACCGTTGCGGGGTCATCCTGAGCCCCTCGCATCAGGACCTCCAGTGAGCCCCTTAAAGCCGTGAGTGGTGTTCTGAGTTCATGAGCAGCACTTGCCACAAATCTTCGCTGGGCCGAAAAAGACGCTTCCAGTCTTTCGACCATCCTGTTGAAGGCCTGAGCCAGCTGGCCAACTTCGTCTGAGCGTTGAGGAAGGTGAACCCTTTGATCCATACGCCCCTCTGTTATGCTCTGACATGTGGCAATCATGTGGCGTAACTCAGATAGTGCAGAAGAAATCAGCAGTAATCCAAGTGCAGTTCCAAGGATAAGCGTAATTAATGTTCCAACGGCTAGTGTAAGACCGTGACGATAAAGGATCCTTTCCACAGGGGTTAAAGGAGAACTAAGTTGAACAACTCCGAGTACATGGTCACTTCCCGGTGCTGATCTAAGAGGAATCAAAAGCACCAAAACATTTTTGTTATCCGTTGATAAAATGTAGGTAACCTCGTTTTCGCCGGAAAAAGCTCTCCTGTAATAAAAAGGATTTGGAGAGACTGGTGCAGGTTCTTCTTCCAAGACTTTTCCGTTAGCTATGACCTTACCATTTTTATCAAGAACAATGGCCACTACATTTCTGGATGTAAGATCTCGAGCCAGTTGGCGGGAAATCTTTTTTAGATACTTACTATCAGGTTTTTTCTTTGTTCCTTCAATAGCTTGGGAAGAAAGATTCTCTCCGTACAACCAGTGCTCAATAATGGGTTTTGCCGTTGCACGGATGTGGGAAGCCGTGTTTTCGATCAGTAAGTTCCTGGTATCGATGAAAAAAGTAACCCCCAGAATGGTAAGTAGCAGTGCTAACAATCCTGCATAGAGAATGGTAAGGCGGGTTCGAAGCGAGAGCTTTTTCCACATTTGTTATTTGCCTTCTCCCGGATAAAATGCGTAACCCACCCCATAATGGGTACGAATAAGACACGGTGGTTTGTCCCCGATTTTATCCCTTAAATGACTGATGTGAACATCCACGATATTGGTATCACCGGCATAATCGTATCCCCATATGCGATTGAGAAGCGTTTCCCTGGTAAAAACACGGCGGGGATGCCTCATAAAAAGTTCAAGAAGGGAAAACTCGGTGGGAGTGAGTGACACCTTTTTTCCTCCCTTGTACACTTCCCTCGTCTCAGTATTCAAAACTATGTCTACAACTCTCAGTTCCGTGGAATCAACAGCGCGACCACTGCGCCGCAAAAGAGCCCTTATTCTTGCCAGGAGTTCTTCAAAGCTGAACGGTTTTGTGAGATAATCATCCGCTCCTACATCAAGTCCTTTAACCTTATCCGAGATTTCTTTTTTTGCAGTCAGCATGAGTATGGGTACATCGCTATCTCTCCTCCTAATCCTCCGGCAAACTTCGAATCCGTCCTTGTCTGGGAGCATTATATCCAGGATAATCAGGTCCGGCTCCATTTCCCTGGCGCAGTCGACACCCGTCACCCCATCTTTTGCTATGGTCACCTGGTAGCCTTCATATTTCAACCCGGTTTTTAAGAACTCGGTAATTGTATCTTCGTCTTCTATGACCAGTATCCGGGTACCACTGGACGCCCCGCAACTTGTATCAAATCCATTCTCCGTCATCGTGTATACTCCATCGCTGTATCAAATCTCTTGTATAAAGTTGTTCGATCACTTTTTGAATAATATAAACACAGGCCGGTTTCTTTCTCAACTCCCGGCCAAGATTTTGTTGAATAAGCCATGTTCCAATGTAATCTTTGAAATGCATATCATATTGTGTAATATTAAGAAGGAAAGAATAAAAGTATTGTGATC
>QMLL01000382.1 GCA_003646715.1 Deltaproteobacteria bacterium | reverse complement strand
TCACAATTCCACGATTATTTTTGTAAATGTCCCTCTTTGGATCTACATTGTTAAACAGTTTCCATGCGACCAGGGAATAATCGGTCAAATTAATATCGGTATCGAAAAGAACAAAAATGTTTGGCATACTGATATGACCACCAAGCAGGTTTGCTGCTATATCTTTTCCTCTTTTTGTTTTTGTCTTTTTGATGTTCAAAAGAGCCGGGACATTGACAGTGTCTGAGAACGGAATATGAATCTCGACTATTTCAGCACAACTTTGCTTGATTTTTGAAGCTGCATCTGGAATTTTGGCTTTTGCTTGCAAATAATCGATGTTCCTGGGTGGTTCCCCTTTAAAGTGACTTGTGGCATCTATTGCCATTTTCCCGCCCAGCAGTGGGGTGGGAGCGGAGTGATCAAGGACATCGAGGATCCCCTCGGTTATGTATATGTCTCTGTTTAAGTCAATGGTATTGAGAATGTGGCGAATAAGTCTGGAGGAGTCATTTAGCTTCACGTCGGAATCGACGAAAACGAGGCTTTTTGAGAAACTCATCTGCCCCTGTCCCCAGAGGCCGTTCATTAATTTAAGGGCGTGCCCGGGATATTCCTTGTTCATAGCCACCACTGTTATGTTGTGAAATACCCCTTCCCATGGGAGCCAGTAGTCAACAATTTCAGGAAAAACTGCTTTAAGCAGCGGAAGAAACAATCTTTCTGTTGCTTTCGCAAGGTAACAGTCTTCCATGGGAGGCCTTCCCACAATTGTCGAGAAATATATGGGATTTTTCCTGTGAGTTATAGCGGTTACATTAAATACGGGGTACTCGTCCACCAGCGAATAATAACCCGTGTGGTCTCCAAATGGTCCCTCGGGTCTCGTTTCCTCCGGGTCGACGTATCCTTCAAGGACAAATTCTGAGTAGGCGGGAACTTCCAGGGGAATGGTTACGCATTTTACCGTGGATACCGGTTTTCGGCGAATGAAACCTGCAAGTAACAGTTCGTCAATTCCCCTCGGTAGTGGAGCCGTGGCAGCATACGTAGTTGCAGGGTCAGTGCCTATAGCAACTGCAACGGGCATACGTTTTCCGGCCTTTTTGTATTCCTGAAAGTAATGGGAACCGTCCTTGTGAATGTGCCAGTGCATTCCGGTTGTTTTAGAATCGTATACCTGGAGCCTATACATCCCGACGTTTCTTTTCCCGGTTTTTAAGCTTCGGGTAATAACGAGTGGAAAGGTGATAAATGGCCCTCCATCCTGAGGCCAGCAGTGTAACACGGGAAGTTTATTTAAATTCACGTCCTTACCCGTATAAATAACTTCCTGGCAAGGGGGTTTTTTTCTGAATATTCTCGGTAAAGCGCGAAAGAGATCAAGAGCAACGGGAAGTAACTCCAGGTGACTTTTCAATCCGCTAGGTGGAGAGAGCTCTATGATTTTCTCGAGCCTTTCTCCCAGCTCATCGAGGTGATTCACCCCAAGCGCCATACATATACGCTTCTCGCTCCCATAAGCGTTCATCAATACGGGGAACTCATAGCCTTCAACGTTTTCAAAGAGGAGTGCCTTGCCGCCGCCCGGGCTCTTACACATGATATCGGTGATATGAGTTATTTCAAGATAGGCAGAAACGGGAGCCTTGATCCGAAGTAGCTCACCCGCTCTATCCAGTGCGCTGATAAATTCCCTCAAGTCCCTGTAACATTTCTTATCTGACATCATTTTTGCCTTCTGTTTTTAAATTTTTTTCAAACGATTCAAGACTTCCTACGTGGCTTAGAATGCATTATCCTATTTTCTGCTGATAGTAAAGTTCTGGAGTTCCTGAAATGATATTCGGGTTTTCGTATCAGAATGAATTAGATCCCTTTAAGAGAAGGGCTGTTTTAAGTGGCGTTAGTAGTCTAAGTATGTATAAATATTTTCTTCTTCGATAAAATGATAAAAAACGAATTTATGAGTACCATCAGGGGTTTCCGGTCATGAAATTCGAAGATATTTCTGTCCAGTGCTATTCCGGTTACAGGGCCAATGAATCTCCCAGGTGCTTGCGCTGGAAAGGGAAAGAATACAAAATAATCCGGATAATTGACAGATGGTATGAAGGTGGAATTAAGTCCACGTCTGACATCATGGACTATTTTAAGGTAGAACTTGATGATGGATCGGTAAGGATTCTCAGGTACAATCGGTTATTTGGCGGATGGGGAATGCTTATTGAAGACTGAAATATTTTCTGAGGACTTGGCCAGTTTTGGACTTTTCATGAAAGCTTGTAATCTCTGTCACTGTACCGGTTGCTATTACTTCTCCTCCATCTGGCCCTCTGTCGGGACCAAGGTCAATTATGTAGTCAGCATGGGCAATGATTTCCGGGTTGTGTTCTATTATGACTATGGTGTTGCCTCTGTCGGTTAAACGATCCAGCAGGTCAAGTAAGAATTCGACGTCATATGAGTGAAGACCTGTACTTGGTTCATCCAGCACGTAAAGTGAGCCACCTGAGTTGTTTCTGGCTAACTCCGCTGCCAGTTTAATTCGTTGAGATTCCCCTCCGGAAAGGCTCGGACTTGGTTGACCCAGAGTAAGGTAACCCAGCCCGAGGTCTACCAGCAGCTTCAAAGAGTTCGATATCTTTTTGACAGGCAGGAAAAAGTGGTAAGCTTCTTCAATGGTCATATTTAATATTTCAGAAACATTTTTGCCCTTGTACTTGACTTCTAATATCTCCGGCTTATATCTACTGCCTTCACATTCCTTGCAACTGTTGTATACATCAGGCAAAAAGCTCATGCTAACCTTGATCTTGCCCTGCCCCTGACATGATTCACATCGTCCGCCCGGAACGTTAAACGAAAAACTGGATGGTGTTAATCCCCTTGTTCTGGCCTCGGGAGTTGCGGCGAAAAGTTTTCTTATGTCATCAAAAAATCCAACATAGGTAGCTGGAATAGATCTGGGAGTTTTACCGATAGGGTTGTGATCTACTTTTAGCACTCTTTTTATTTTTTCTTTTCCTTCAAAAAAAGCAAACGGAAAATCTTTTCTGTTCGCGAGTCCTTCGTAAAGAGTATCCATTACGAGACTGCTTTTCCCGGAGCCGGAAACTCCTGTTACGCAAATTAAGTTCCCGAGTGGTATAGACACAGATACGTTTTTCAAATTGTGG
>QMLL01000381.1 GCA_003646715.1 Deltaproteobacteria bacterium | reverse complement strand
TCAAAAAGCACGTTCATATCGGATTCTGCAGGATCTTTTATAGCTAATTTCACAGCAGTATCCAAAATTTTCTCTCTTCCAACAATAGGGCCCTCAATATCTGTTTTTATTCCTATGTCGTTATCCCTATCTACTGAGAGAATCAAGACTTTTTTATCCAACTTCATTACCTCTTTTATGTTTTCTCTGTTTAAATAGTTTTTTATTTATCTAAATACTTTTCTTTTAATATTCTTTTCACACTTTCCACTTTATCGCTTTTCCTGACCTTTTTATCTCGTCTGTCGTCTATCTTAATAAGAGTGCTTACCCTCGTTACTCCTAATTCAAAGAGTCTTTCATGAGCTCTTTTTATTACAGGCATTATCTGATCCCACTCTCCTTCAATAACAGTTCCCATAGGATTTAACTCGTAATTGAGTCCTGCCTCTTCAAATATCCTTATTACTTCAGCCACATATTTTGATAGGCTTTTTTTATTTAAGGGAGATATACTAACTTCAAGTATCATATACTTACCTGCGGCCTTCCCATACTCATGGCTAATTCATTGAGTTTTTCAACTCTTTTTATTGTAGGGGGATGTGTGGAAAATAAATTTATAAGACTCTCTCCTCTGAATGGATTTACTATGAACATATGAGCAGTGGCAGGGTTTTCTTTTCTCATAGGTTTTTTTCTTACAGAGTTCTCTATTTTTATAAGTGCTTTCGCCAGCTGGTCAGGCATTCCTGTGAACTGTGCGCTTCTTTCATCAGCACCGTATTCTCTCGTCCTTGATATAGCCATTCTTATTATCAGTGCGGCTAAGGGTAGAAATACTGCTAAGAGGACTATACCTATTATCTGAGAGTTTCCCCTGTTTCTCGTGTCACCAAAGATCATGAATCTTCCCATGAATCCAAGATATCCTATTATGGCAGCTATTACCGCGGCTATCGTCTGTATTTTCATGTCATTATTTTTTATATGTCCTATCTCATGTGCAATAACAGCTTCAAGCTCGGCATCACTAAGGATATCTAAAGCTCCTTTGGTAACAGCTATCACTGCATTTTTTTCGTTTCTACCCGTTGCAAATGCGTTGGGAACATTGTTAGGAATATATGCAATTTTCGGCATTGAAACTCCTGCATTCATTGCTATCCTCGAAACAATGGAGTAAAGTTTCGGATATTCATTCTGTGTAACAGATTTAGCTCTGTACATCGAAAGTACAATCCTATCAGAGTACCAGTAAGATATGAAATTGACCAGTATTGCCATTATAAAGGCTAAACTCAAAATTTCTATAGGGTATCCCAGTATCATTCCGATTATTCCTCCTGCCGCTACAAGAATCAGCGTCAGAAAGATCATCAGAACTCCTGTTTTCAGACTCATATTATCGCCATATATCATTCTATGTTTGTGATTAAAAAGTTTTTCATTGCATGTTCTGGTGGGTTATACATGGGAAATGAAAAATTATCAAGACTTATTGTTATACGTAATGTTTATATGGATCATCTGAGTAAAAATATATAGGTAATGAAAAATCCGGTGAGAATAAAGAGTTCCTTAGATACTCTGGAAACAAAAAGAGAGATGTAAAAATGAATATAATTTTTGATAAAAAGATGAAGAGCTATAAAGAAATAAAGGGATTCAGTCAAAATGAGTATATAGGGATTGTGGATATGGGGGGGTTAGGCGAGATATCCCGCAGCCGTTTTATGAAGGTGAGTAAATGACAAATAAAACTATGTGGATGGTAAGAGCTGGTGAAAATGCGTATCTTTTTAATGAATTTAGAAATAAAAATGTTGTTGTCATAGGATGGAATGATGTTGGGGATCTTTCTAATGTGTCAACGCCTGAAGATATAAAGCGAATTGTAAAAGAGAAATACCCTGAGTACAAATTGGGCAAATTAAATATTACTGCTGGACAACTCGTTAAATTTAGATTTAAATTTAAAAAAGGCGATTATATTATTACTTATGATCCTGAAAATAGAATTTATTTAGTCGGAGAAATTACTAGTGATTACGAATACAATCCTAAGTTATTGGAATATTTTCATGTCCGTCGAGTGAAGTGGTTAGGTGAAGTTTCACGGGATATGCTTTCTACTTCCACCAAAAACACCTTGGGTGCAATTTCTACATTATTTGAGCTAAGTGAAAATGCAAAAGAAGAAATTCTGCGAGTTTTAGAAAAGAAAGAAGAAATTCCAGAAGGCATTGAAAGCGCTGAAGAAGAAATGGAAACAATCAAAGAGGATATGATAGCTAAGGCACATGAATTTATTAAAGATAAAATTTTGGCCTTGGATTGGGAGGAGATGGAGGAATTGGTTGCCGGTTTTCTCAGAAGTATGGGTTATAAAACTATGATTACTCCAAAGGGACCTGATAGGGGACGGGATATTTATGCGTCTCCGGATGGTTTAGGATTAGAGGATCCGAGGATAATTGTAGAGGTAAAGCATAGGTCCGGCCAAGTAGGTGGGAAAGAAATGAGGAGTTTTATAGGTGGATTGAGGCAAGGTAAAAAGGGATTATATGTTTCAACAGGAGGTTTTTCTAAAGATGCCAAATATGAAGCTGAACGTTCTAATATCCCAGTAACCCTCATTGATCTTGATATGTTAGCTAAACTCATAACACAAAATTATGATAACTTTGATGAAGAAGCTAAAAAATTAATTCCTCTTATAAAGATATATTGGCCAACAACATAAAATACATGGAGGGATAGAATGATTATAATATTTGGACGGCTGCGGGATACGCTTCGTTG
Organism: Deltaproteobacteria bacterium; assembly: GCA_003646715.1. GTDB lineage: Bacteria > Desulfobacterota > Syntrophobacteria > B119-G9 > B119-G9 > B119-G9. The sequence continues at coordinate 377 of QMLL01000381.1, read as the reverse complement.
CTTCGTGCCTTGCCCTTCGAGCCGCCTAACAAGCGGATATACGGTTCGCTATCATTCACCCAAACATTTATGAACTTCGCATACTCACCAACCGTTATCCCAACAATAAATCAACACAACCTCATTTTCTCAGAATCTCATTTCTCACCGCATAAAAGTATATAAGAAGAATACATCCTCCAAAAATCCCATATGTCAAAAGCGTTAAAAATCTACCATGCACACCAACAAAATATTCAAAGATAAATAAGGGGATTAATATTATCAAATATTTTAAATTAAAACTCAGTTTTGGTCTCAATAGAACTAAAGAACAGGAAGCGGCAAAAATACAGGAGATACTTGTGGCTAATCCCGCTCCAAAAACAGAGTACTTT
>QMLL01000380.1 GCA_003646715.1 Deltaproteobacteria bacterium | reverse complement strand
TCCGAAATCGCCAGGAACCTTTTAACTTTCAGCCGGCAGTCTTCCCACGAACGCCATTACATCAACTTGCAGAAATGCTGTGAAAGTGCTTTGAGTTTGATGGAAAGCAGCTTTAAGAAAGCAAACATAGAAATTAAAAAGAATTTCCCTCCTCACCTTCCACCCGTTTGGGCAAGTGAAACCGAACTTCAGCAGGTACTGGTAAATATTATTATCAACGCCTTCCATGCGATGGGAGAAGGCGGAGTTCTGGAAATTGGTGCAAAAGAAATAGACGGAGAAGTTGCGTTAAGCATAAGCGATACCGGCTGTGGCATTCCAAGGGAAAACCTTGAAAAGATTTTTGAGCCATTCTTTACAACAAAAGGTGTTTGGGGAGACAGTGATGTGCCCGGATCCGGTCTGGGACTCTCAGTTGTACACGGTATAGTAAGTTCGCTTGGGGGACGCATCGAAGTAGAAAGCACAGTAAACGAAGGAACTTGTTTTACCATTTTCATACCCATTCCTCCAGAAGGTCTGGAAAAAGTAACATACCTTGCAGATAGCACCGTACCAACCCACTTTGATCATGCGGCAAAAAGTTTGAAAATCCTTGTGGTGGATGACGAAAGGGAAATAGCAGAGGGAATTACCAAACTTCTAAGAGCTAGAGGTCATGAAGTCACTTCTGCAAACAACAGTTCTGAAGCACTGGAAAAACTTGAACAAGAGAGATATGACTTGGTAATCACCGACTTACTTATGCCCGGGCTGAGCGGCGAACACATTCTGGCAAGATGTCAGCGCTTTAATCCCCCTATTCCCTGCATGGTCATAACAGGGGCAGCAAAACCTGGTTTAACGGAAGAATTGCTAGGTCTTGGAGCATTCGCATGCTTACATAAACCTTTTACCATTATTGATCTGGTAAATATCATCCTGCGTTTTGAGAAAAATTTTCAACACGGGAATCCCTAAAAAACTCTGCAACCTCGTTTATATCAGAAGTTACCTTGCAATCGGGAAGATTTGATAGAAATTTCTTTCCATACACTTTTTCCCAGATCCTTACATCCATAATAGCAACCATGCCTCTGTCTTCCACTGTTCTTATTAGTCTTCCAACACCCTGCTTTAGATTGAGAATCGCCTGTGGAACCTGATAGTGCCAGAAAGGGTCATACCCTTCGTCTCGTAACCGTTTTAATCTAGCAACCAAAATCGGATCACTTGGCACTTCGAATGGCAACTTATCAATGATGACTGAACTCAGTGAAGGACCTGGCACATCTACTCCTTCCCAGAAAGACCCAGTAGCTAAAAGAATAGAATGAAGATCCTGCCTAAATTCTTTCAAAAGCGTATTTTTTGGTTTTTCCCCCTGCAAAAGAAACTTGTAGGGCAAATCTTTTTCTTTCAGCATACTATATGCTTCTTCCATATTTTTATAGCTGGTGAAAAGTATAAGCGCCCGTCCTTGAGAAATTAACAGTAATTCCCACACCTTCTGGCAGAACTGCTCAAGAAACTTGGGTGATGACGGTTCAGAAATATCCCTTGGTATATAGACGATCAAGTTTTCTTTAAAATCAAAATGGGAGGATAAAACCATTTCATCCGTTTCATCAGGCACACCCAAACACTGTCTTACAAAAGAAAAATCTTCCCCAATGGCAAGGGTTGCAGATGTCAGTATAACTGAACCAATCCTTTTGAACAGCAATTCGTCCAGGTACGGAGAAACATTGATGGGTGTTGCATGTAAAAATACGCCCCGGCGACGGGATTCATACCAGTACACAAGGTCAGGATCTTCTCGTGTAGTAAAAACATCCATTAGGTGAGAAAGGTTCAAACTCCTCCTCTTGCATGCGCTCAGCCCCGGACTCATTTGTTCAAATGATACCAGGTCACCGGCGAGAGAATTCAAAGATTGCGTTATTTTGTCCGCAACTTTCTCTAACTCATCCCACTGCCTCACTTCCTCAAGTCTTTTCCTCCCGGGTGCTCTTTCAAAAACTTCAAAGTATCTACGAGCATCTGTTTCAAGAGCTTGCAGTTTCATGTTTATTTCGTCCATTTTTCTCACTTTCGCGATGGAAAGTTCCTTTTTCACATCGTGAACCAACTCAAGAAACTTGAATAGACTGAGTTCAAACCCGAAGTAGCTGGAGGCCACGTGGTCGAGCTGGTGAGCTTCATCAAATATCACAGCTTCATGCCCAGGCAAGACGGCTCCGAAATTATCCTGCTTCAAGGCAAGGTCAGCAAAATAAAGGTAATGATTAACTATAAGAAGATCACAATTTGCTGCTTTTTGTTTTAACCGCGTAATAAAACAGCTATTATAGTAATCACATTCAGAACCCACACATTTATCTGAACTGCTGCTTATCTCCCTCCACAATACAGAGTTATCTGGAAGCCATTCCACTTCTGCTCTGTCTCCCGTAGCGGTTTTTTGGTACCACAAGTGTAACTTCTTCAATGCCGGCTGCATTCCAAGTCCTATAATTGTTGGTTCTTTCAGGAAAGCCAGAAATCTCCTCCTGCAGAGATAATTAAGCCGCCCTTTGACACAAATTGCTTTTAAGTTCTGATTAAAATGCTTTTTTAGGAAAGGAATGTCTTTTTCAAATATCTGATCCTGAAGGTTCTTCGTCCCTGTGGAAATTACCACACGCCGCCTGCTGAGAATAGCGGGGACAAGGTAAGCAAGCGTTTTACCTATGCCCGTGGGCGCTTCTACCAGAAGAGGCCTGTCCTTTTCCAGAGCTTCCCCCACAGCCAGGGCCATTTCGAGCTGGCTATTTCTACACTCAAACCCGGGAAGATACTGTGCCAAAAATCCCTGTCTGCCGAAAATTTGCTTTAGTTCTTCAAACATGCCGTCATAATATAATTATTGAGCATCTATGCAAAACAGTCTTGATGTGATAGTATCTTAAGATAATAAAACATTTGGATAACAATAAAGCCAGTATACAACCAAAATGGCAAAAGACGCGAATAACAAAAGTAAATTCGATATCGAAGAATACAAAAAGAGAGTAGCACGCTACTTTGGCAAAGACAAAAAAAAGGAAGAACTTTTCGCTCACGCCCTCGACTTCGCCGACCAACTCCACCATGGAGTTGAAAGGCAGTCCGGGGAACCATATATAACACACCCATGTGCC
>QMLL01000379.1 GCA_003646715.1 Deltaproteobacteria bacterium | reverse complement strand
TTTTCTGACAACCTTCAAAACTTCCTGGTAACGCAGAAGAGCCCACTTGTCCAGTTGCTGAAGCCCGGCATAGGGGACCATGTCTTCCTCAGGATCGAAATCGTAAAGATTTCCAAGCAAGAAACGGCAGGTATTCCTGATTCGCCGATAAGCTTCTGCCAGCCTTTTAAGGATTTCCGTGGAAATTCGTATATCATCCCGGTAATCCTCTGCGGATACCCATAGTCTCAGTATCTCTGCACCATACTTTTTTATCACCTCATCAGGATAAATAACGTTCCCGAGAGACTTCGACATTTTGTAGCCTTCACCGTCCACCACAAAACCGTGTGTCAGCACCTTCTCGTAAGGAGCACAATTTCTTGTTCCAACAGAAGCAAGAAGGGAAGAATGAAACCAGCCGCGGTGTTGATCGCTTCCTTCCAGATACATGTGAGCGGGAAAACGAAGCTCCGGTCTGTTTTCAAGCACAGCCGCGAAAGAAACTCCCGAATCAAACCATACATCCAGAATGTCGGTTTCTTTAACGAAAGATTCGCCTCCGCACTCGGGGCATTTCGTCCCTTCGGGTAAGAACTTCTCCGGTGGCATATCAAACCAGCAGTCGGCACCATGCTCGTTGAAAAGACTCACCACCTTTTCAAAGATTTCCTCGCTTTGAATAAGCTGACCGCATTTTTCGCAGTAAAAAACGGTAATGGGAACTCCCCAGCATCGTTGTCTCGATATGCACCAATCAGGTCGATTGGCAATCATGCCATAGATGCGTTCCCTTCCCCATTTGGGGATCCATTCCACCCTGTCTATTTCTTCCAGGGCTTTCTTGCGAAGATCGTTTTCTTCCATGGATATGAACCACTGCTCGGTAGCCCTGAAAATGATGGGTTGCTTGCAGCGCCAGCAGTGAGGGTAAGAATGCTCAATGGTTTCTTCTTTTATCAGTGCTCCAACCTCTTTTAACTTCTCGTTTACGGCAGCGTTCGCTTCAAAAACGTGCTGTCCGGCAAAAAATTCAACATCATCGGTAAATTTCCCTTCGTCATCCACGGGAGAGTAAATATCAAGGCCGTATTCGAGTCCCATTTCGTAGTCTTCACGGCCGTGCCCGGGGGCAGTGTGCACGCAACCGGTTCCGTCTTCAAGAGTCACATGGGTTCCGAGAATGATTTTCGAATTGCGATCAATGAAGGGATGCTTACAATTTAAACCTGCAAGTTGATCCGCTGGAAGAGTTAGCACTTCTTTGTAATCCGATATGTTACATACTTCGGTAAACCTCTCAACCAACCCTTTTGCCAGGACCCAGTATTCATCGCCCACTTCAATTACCGAGTATTCAAAGTCCGGATGCAGGCATATGGCCAGATTGGCCGGTATGGTCCAAGGTGTAGTAGTCCAGATGAGAACGAAAACCTTTTTGTTCGCTAGAGTGGCATCCAGTTTGGCCGGATCGTCTATCAGAGGAAATTTTACGTAGATGGAAGGTGAGGTATGAGAATGGTATTCTACTTCAGCTTCGGCAAGAGCCGTTCCGCAGGGAGCACACCAGTAAACGGGTTTTTTGCTCTTGTAAACGCTACCCTGCTTGAAAAAATTACCCAGCTCCCGAGCAATAGTAGCTTCATAGTCATAAGACATGGTAAGGTACGGATGTTCCCAGTCCCCGATTACCCCAAGTCTTTTGAATTCGTTTCTCTGGATATCTATAAATTTTTCCGCATAGTTGCGGCAATGTTTTCGTATTTCCAGAATTGAGAGTTCTCTTTTTTTAGCTCCCAGCTCCTTGTCGACCTGATGCTCTATGGGTAACCCGTGACAATCCCAGCCCGGTACAAACACGCTATTGTGGCCAGTCATCTGACGGCTTTTGATTATTATGTCTTTAAGTATCTTGTTAAGAGCAGTCCCAAGGTGAATGTGCCCGTTAGCGTAGGGAGGACCATCATGGAGAATGAAAAGTTCTTTGTCTTTTGCGTCCTCGCGAAGTTTTTCATAAAGTCCCATCTTTTCCCACTTAGCAAGAATTTCCGGTTCGCGTACTGATAGGTTGGCTCGCATGGGGAACTTTGTCTTCGGAAGATTTAACGTCTCTTTGTAATCCATTTGTCATGCCTCCAGAATGATGGACTGTAGCGATCTTACATAACACAGGCCCCTTCTTTGTCAAGTGCTAAGAATCAAAAAGCCCCTTCCTCGGGCACTTAAGAAGAAGGGGCTCGGATATCCATGTTGTGATGTCCGGGATTGTTATTCTAGTACATTCCGCCCGGTCCTCCCGGAGGCATTGCAGGCATTTCTTCTTTTTCTTCAGGTATCTCGGCGACCATTGCTTCCGTGGTGATCATCAGCCCCGCAACGCTTGCTGCATTCTGCACGGCAATTCTGGTCACTTTTGTTGGGTCTATTATACCGGCTTCCATCATGTCGCATAGCTCACCGGTCTGTGCGTTGTAGCCAAAAGCGCCTTCGCCTGCTTTAACTTTCTCGACGATTATAGATCCTTCCTCACCCGCGTTTTCGGCAATTTGTCTTGCCGGCTGTTCGAGAGCTCTTTTAAGAATGTTTACTCCCAGCTGTTCTTCGCCTTCCAGCTCTATTTTTTCCAGAGCCGGTATGCAGCGGAGCAGAGCAACTCCACCACCGGGAACAATTCCTTCTTCCACTGCGGCTCTCGTGGCATTCAAAGCATCTTCAACTCTGGCTTTCTTTTCCTTCATTTCGGTTTCGGTAGCTGCACCAACATTAATTACCGCCACACCACCGATAAGTTTTGCAAGACGTTCCTGCAATTTTTCTCTGTCGTAATCACTCGTGGTTTCTTCAATCTGAGCCCTGATTTGCTTAATTCTTGCCTCAAGTGCGTTACGATCTCCGGCACCATCCACAATGGTGGTGTTATCTTTATCGACAACAACTGTCTTTGCGGAGCCCAGATCGTTCAACGTTGCATGCTCAAGCTTGATGCCCTTCTCTTCACTGATTACCTGTCCACCTGTCAGAATTGCAATATCTTCCATGATTGCCTTGCGCCTGTCACCAAACCCCGGTGCCTTGACAGCACAGGCGTTAAGAGTTCCTCTCAACTTATTGATAACCAGCGTTGCAAGGGCTTCGCCTTCAACGTCTTCCGCGATGATTAAGAGCGGTCTCCCCATCTTAGCCACCTGCTCAAGTATG
>QMLL01000378.1 GCA_003646715.1 Deltaproteobacteria bacterium | reverse complement strand
TCAGATGTGTTCCCTGTGAATGCTATTTCGCTGGGGCTGGCATTGATCAACCTGGCTACGAGACTGCGAACTTCTCTAACCTTGTTCATCCATCTAGGGTAGTGAAGCCCACCGAATCTACTGAAACTCTCTGCCGCGTCCTTAAGGGCACTAGCGACCCTAAGAGATGCTGGCGCCGTTGCGGCATGGTTCAGGAACGTAAATTTCTCAACGATGGGGAATAACGAATGATAACTGTCCACGAGTCTATGTACTCCTTTTTCCCTCTTTTTTCTAGGATAACAGAATTTGCATTGGGTATCATCTGGCAAATATTTTATTTCATTCATTGATTCCGACGAAATCGGCATTATATTAATTTTGAAATTATGGTAACTTCTTGATTTCATTATTCGTGGATAATGCGTTTGAGAAAGCATATTATTCTTTTCGTGATTCCGACCGAAGCGAAGCGTATTTTGAGCAGTCCCCTGAGTAATTCCCCGAGGGAGAATGTATCGAAGGGCGGTGGCCCGAGTAGGAGCGAAGCGACGTATCGAGGGACCGGAATCCGGGAATTCATGTATGGATGCCGGATCAAGTCCGGCATGACAGGCTTGCAACACTGGTTAAATTAATCAAAGGTTCCTTAAATATAAGATGGAATACGGAGGTGCAAAGTTGATAGGGAAAAAAGAAATCGAAACAATTAGAGAGAAAGTAGCCCTTCATGAACCGCCAATTTTATCTCTTTACGTTGACGTAGATCCGGCCAAGCCCGAGAATGCGCGCAAGGGATGGCTGGTTAGGGTTAAGAATACATTAAAAGAACTGGAGGTCCCGAAGTCTGTAGAAAATGCTGTTTTTGGAGTTCTGGAGAAGGACCGTCCAGAAGGGAAAACATGTGTTGTTTTTGCGGCTGAGAGGGACAAAAGGGTCTGGGTAGAAGATTTTACGTTACAGGTGGAACTGCCTGTTGTTCATTTAGGACATGGTCGCGTTGAAGCGAGATGGGGAGACTCATACATTGCGCCCCTAATTTATGCCCTGGACGAGTACGAACGGTACTGCGTGGTATTTCTAAACAAAAAAAGGTGGCGTCTTTTTGAAATCTACCTGGGTGAGATTGAAGAAGTGATGGATGTGTTTAACGAAATATCTCTGGAAGATTGGCGCAGGGTTACGGCCGATAGCCCTAGCTTGAGGTTCTCGGCGCCTAAACCAGCTTCTTCAAGAGCCGGAGCGGCCGTCGATAAGTTTGCGAGAAAAATAAACGTATGGACTCAAAAATTTTACAAGAACGTGGCCAGATTGTTAGAAAAATTTGTCAATGATCATGATATTGGCCGAATTATTCTCCTTGGCGTTCCGGAAGAAACCCGCTTTTTTGAACAGTACCTTGCGCGCAGTTTAAGGGATAAGATAGTTGCTCATCTGGCATCGCTGCCGACACCGGAAGCGAGCGTGGGTGATGTTGGCAAAAAGGTTTTCCCTGAAATCGAAAGAATTGAGCGCGAAAAAGAAGTTGAACTTATTACGGAAATAAAGGAGCGTCCGGGAATTTGGGGACTGGAGAATGTTCTTGACGCTCTACAGATGGGAAGACTATATATTCTTGCTGTACCATGGAATTTAGATGTTGAAGTGTGGAGATGTCCAGAAGCCGGACTTGTTTTTGCCGACGAAGAAACTGCGCGGGAATTCTGTCCGGATGAGAAAGAAAAGGTCAAATTACGAGATATTATAGTGGCGCTGGCTGCCGACTACGGTACGCGCCTGGAGTTTGTCCGGGGCGAGGCAGAAAAAATACTCGTAGAAGAGATGGATGGCATTGCCGGGTTGACGAGGTGGTAAACGAAAGGGGCTCGATTCCATTGAGACCCATGGTTGTTATAAAGAATTTCTACCGGTTTTCTTATCAAAAAGGAGATAGTTCATGGCCACGTACAGAATCCACCCTATAGTCGTGGGAACAAAGCTGTTTGACAAAGGAATGATGACCTATCAACATGACTACGGTAAGCCATATGCCATACCTATATACTCGTGGTATATAGAGGGTGGGAACCAGAAAATACTTGTGGATACCGGTGAGATGAGTCCCATACAGTCAGAAGACAGGGAAGAGAAAATTGGGGGTAAGATATACACGTTTGAAGAAGGGCTGGCAAAGTGGGGGCTGAAGCCGGAAGATATTGACATTGTTATCCATACTCATCTCCATAACGATCACTGTGAAAACGATTTTAAATGCGAAAACGCTGTTTTTTATGTCCATGAAAAAGAACTTGAACGAATTCACAACCCTCATCCCCTCGATTTTCGATACATGGAAGATTACATAGAAGATATCGAAGAAAACGGGCAGATAAAGGTGGTGGAGAAAGATCAAGAAATTGTTCCCGGAATTCACGTTATGCATACTCCAGCTCATACTGAAGGTGGGCTAACCGTTTTTGTCGACACACCTTCCGGTAAAGCGGTCATTACGGGCTTTTGTGTGATTAAAGAGAACTTTTTTCCTCCCACCGAAATTGTCGCCATGGAAATGGAGGTCATCCCGCCGGGAACTCATGTAAACGTGTATGAAGCGTACGATATTATGATAAGGGTAAAGGAGATGGCTGACATTCTGATTCCGCTTCATGAACCTGAGTTTGCTGCTGTTGACACAATCGAGTAATGTGGACCAGCAAAGGACTTTTGAGAAATGGAGTTCCAATGAAATATTATCCTGTATTTTTAGATTTAAAGGGCAAATCCTGTCTGGTGGTGGGCGGAGGTAAAGTAGCGGAGAGGAAAATTGGAACGTTGTTAAAGTGCGAAGCCAATGTCAGGGTGGTGGCAAAAGAACGAACGCCGTGGATTGAAGACCTGATAAGAAATAAGCGAATACAGTTTATTGGAGAGGAATTCGATCCCGAGCAACTGGAAGGAATGAGACTGGTTATTGCTGCTACAAGCGACAGCCAGCTAAACCGTGAGATAGCTAAAGAAGCAGACCGCCGAAACATATGGTGTAACGTTGTTGACCAGCCTGAGGACTGTACTTTTATCTTGCCTTCCATAGTTGTTCGAGGTGATCTTACAATAGCCATAAGTACTTCCGGCAAAAGCCCGGCCCTTGCCAGGAAAATAAGAGAGGAACTGGAAGGGAAATTTGGAAAAGAGTATGAGACGCTAACGGAACTTCTTGGACT
>QMLL01000377.1 GCA_003646715.1 Deltaproteobacteria bacterium | reverse complement strand
TTCTACACTCCCGTAAAGATAGTTAAGAGTATCCCACAAGCGATCATCTGAGAGGCTAGCAACAAACCAATATTTCCACATTTTACAGCTCCACAAGTTTTACACCCTTCTTCAACAAGATTTTTTCACTTTTCTTGCTCAATATTTCACAAGTATGCCCGTTTTTTGCTACGCGCCTATATATTTAATAGGGGTTAATGGGTGAGACCAGCAAGTAATATCAAAGCAGGAGGTGTAATATGGTTTTCGAAGATGCAAAATCAAAACTTCCAGTTTTTATCGGACGCTCAGAGATTGAGAAATATTTCCCAGGGGTGATTGCACGAGGCACCCTGGCGAACCTGAATTCCCAGGGAAGAGGTCCACGTTATATTAAACGAGGACGCAAGGTGTTTTATTACAGAGACGATATTCTCGAGTGGTTAAAAAGAGGGTCAAAAAATATTTCTACGGCCGATCAGAAGTAACTGGAGAAAAACCGTGGAATTGTACGTTTTATCATTCCCTATGGAAAATCAGTCAGTTCGGGGGGATTGCCATGGAAACGAAAGCACCAATCAAAGATATCGTCTTCTTGAAAGAAATTTATCCTCGCTTCGAGATTGACACTTACCGAATCAAACTTTTCACTGAACTGATGAAAACGGGGACACAATTTCCACCACTGCGCGTGGTCAAAGAAAATGATTACTATGTTCTTTTGGATGGGAAACATCGACTGGAAGCCAGAAAAGAAATAGGAGAAAGTACTGTAGAGGTAAAACTTTACAATTTGCCAAAAAAATATTGGAAACTTGCGGCTGCACGATTCAATGTACAAAGCGCAAAACCACTGAGCGGCGATGAACTCAAAAAAGTAATCGTCGATGCATGGGAAAGTGGCATCAAAAACGCCACTGAGATTGCCCAACAAATTGGCCAGGCATGCACGGCTAGGTACATACGAAAAATAATAAAACCCCTCCGTGATAAGGATCGCGAAGAAAGAAACGAAAGAATAAGGACGCTAAAAAAGCAAGGACTGTCACAACGAGAGATTGCCGACGAATTGAATGTCAGCCTAGGAACAGTCAATAACGTACTCCACTGTTCAGAAACGGAACAAGTTCCGTTTCTGAACACACCAGAATCCGCTTTATCATCTCCCCCTACATACGATAAGCTCCTAGGTAATGATATTAGTCGTCAGTTAAATACAGACGATAAACCGGATTTCTCATCCTCAGAAGAACATACCGGTGAAGAAAAATTCTTGTCCTGCGTTCCGGATATTGAAAAAGCATGGGGTAAAAAACTTACGCCGGAACAGGCTCACACAATCCAAACGTTGGAATTGGTAAAAAGGTGTAACGAAGACCTCCTAACCATAGCCAAAAAAACAGGTGAAAGCTTACTCTGGGTGAAAAACACAGTAATTGCAGCTATATCGCTTTCCTTGAATAAAAAAGACGAACAGGAAAATATAACAAACAAAACCGCCAAGACACTTCAACTCCAAATTGAAAGAGTGCAAATCATAAGAGAAGCTTTACTATTGCAAATGATGCTATCTCCACTCAGTGATCGTCTCCCTGATTGGGTACGAAAAAACCTCGGAGCAAAAGAAGTAAAACTCATAGCAGATCTTGCTGCAATTCCAGTAAGTGATTTGAACTATCTTTTGAAAGGTGAACAATCACCCGCGTTCCCACGGCAATTACGTAAAGATATGTTCCTGAAAATTATCGATCAGTTGAGGGAAACCAGGAAGTTTTTCAAAGATCTCAGCACAAAGATGAAAAATGGCGCCTTTATTGAGGAATCTTTCGCCAAGTTTCTGAAAGAATACAACAAGGTCAGAACTGCCATAAATCAGCTGGACGATGAGCTTGTTAAGTACAAAAGGGCTTATTTCTGATTCTGAATAAGATTCCCATAGCGCTTGCTTTAAGGTTATTTCACCTAACAACGGTTTCGGGAGGAGATATCAGGAGGAGGGGTTATGGATTTCTTGGTAAAAAAGTTCGAATCCATAATTGAAACAATGGTAGAAAAAAACCATCATTCAGCCCCTTGGATCAGTAAAGAAGAGCTTCTTTCAGAATGTTGGTGGGCAGCTCTCAAAGGCTTACAAAAATGGAAAAAATCGTATCAAACAAGGAATCTCAATTCCTGGATTGCCACTGCAGTCAAGTATGCTTTGAGAGATCTGTATAGACGTGAATATATCAGGCGCAAACGAGAAGTTCCTTTCACTGAACATATTGACAGTATCCTGACTGAATGTTCGACACCCGATCCCTTCTACGAGAAGCGGAATACACATGAAACTTTCAACAATGAATAACTTTCATTATATTTCAACTCTGACAATGCTGCATCCCAACCCTATTCCTAGATTTTCCGTTGCCAGAGTTATATCGAGTGTTTAGTAAACGAAGTGACTCCATTACTGAACACCAAATTATCTTGCGACCATTACTTCTACTACTTCTCCCATCAGATCCCGGGAAACTTCCCTCAGGATGACCGAACTTATCTCTTCACTCGCTTCAACCCAAGATTTACTCCCTCTTATTCTCCTCACCGGTTTAAACTTAACCCACGGGACTCTTGATCTTAGAAGTGCCACAGGGAAATTTATGCTCCCCCTCGAAAGATAAACCCGAACTCCGTCCCCCACCCGTGCTACTTTCAACACATAAAACCAAAGAAGGTCTCCTTGTCTATATAAGGGGACTTCACGTGGAACCCATTCTGATTTCAGCATAGTAGCATGCACATCGTCTTCCAACCGGACATTGATTTCGCTTTTCCGGATACACTCAATTTCCCCTTGCACAGTCTGATGAACTCTATTTCTCCATTTCTTCAAAAGTTCATCCTCTTTTGCCCTGTGCAAGAACCGAGTAAAATTGTCACGGCAATCACGTGTAATCCATGGGTCCAGTTCGCTAAAATTAATCCACTTCAAGTGTTTTTCGCTATGGCTATAAACACTTTCTATTCCATAGACCGGGAAAATTTTTTTCCCTTCCAAATCTATCAAGCACTCCCTTACACCAAAGTAGGAGCACACTGCTGCCTCTAGCGCTTGCTCAAAGATATACATAACCTCGTTTTTCGTTAATCCTGACTCTCTTTTTATTTCATCCAATATTTTATGAATCGATGACATAACCTCCACAAATACCAACAAAAACA
>QMLL01000376.1 GCA_003646715.1 Deltaproteobacteria bacterium | reverse complement strand
GGATATTCTTCAGGACAAGAACGTAATTTCCACTGGAATGCGGGGTGAAATTGAACGTTGCTTAAAAGCAATCGATGCTGCAATGGCCGGTAAAAAGACTGTAGTGGTGAGCAGTGGAGACCCTGGAATCTATGGTATGGCAGGCCTTGTTATGGAACTGCTCCATGAGAAAAATCTTTTGCATAAAGTAGAGGTCGAAATAATTCCTGGAATTCCTGCGCTTTCGGCGGCAGCGTCTCTTCTGGGAGCCCCCCTGATGCACGACTTTGCAGTGGTCAGTTTGAGTGACTTACTGACCCCCTGGGAAGTGATTAAGAAGCGGCTAATAACTGCGCTGGAAGCAGATTTCGTGATTGTAATTTACAATCCCAGGTCCAGGAAAAGAAACTGGCAGTTGAGCGAAGCCCTTAAACTCGTGATCGAATACAGAGGCGGGGCAGTACCCGTGGGTATTGTGAGAAATGCTGCCAGAACTGGCCAACAGGTGTCCGTAGTAAGGGCCGATCAGGTGGACGTAGAGAGCATCGATATGCTGACTATCTTATTTGTTGGCAATAGCAAGACCAGACAAAGGGGAGAATTCATGGTAACTCCCAGGGGGTACCTGGATAAATACGGGCACCGCTGATTACAATATGTTCTCTCTCTGTAGGATCGTTTGTGGACAGATGGGAGAAATCCGAGATCAGAAGTCTGGTTATGGTCAGAACTGACAATTCTCCACATTTTATACCTCCTAGCTTCCTGGCTTCTCAGCCTATAGCAACACATTCCGATTTGCCAGGAATGACATAGATCCACCGTGACAGGACAACACTATGATAGACATATTGAAAAACTCCAAGAAAAGTAACAGGAGGCAGATTTGTGAAGTATAAGTATATTGTTTATGTCGATGACAATTTTCATTTCCAGGATGAGACAGAACGTTACAGGGTTGGTGAATTTGACTCGTGTGATGAAGCCATAACCGTTTGCAAGAAGATCGTGGATGAGTACTTTGAAAGACTTGAAAAAGGGAAATCTTCTTTCAAGGAACTCTGGGACGGATATATGCTGTACGGTGAAGATCCCTTTATCTCAACTTCTGATCCGGAATGCAAATTCTCGGCCTGGGCTTATGCAAAAGAACGATGCATGGAATTTGCTAAACAAGAATGACCCGCAGATTAGTGGGACATACGCACGGGCGATGATAGCACATCATACAAAAGCCAGGTCTGTTCAAGGTATGCACCTATTTCTTTTGCATTGGGTTTTATTTGTTCATCCATTTTATCGTCTGCATATATAACCACGTAACCTTCCGCGGATCCAATTGCCCACTTATTTTTACTTTCAACCAGGGCTTGTCTCTGTTGAACTGCAAATACATTTCGGATCGCTTTCGGGTCTTTTCCTGTTAAATAGTACCGCTTTGAAAATTTCGGATCTTCCTCGAAATCAATGTCTTTTTTCTTAAATATTCTACCACCCAGGCTTTGAGGCTTGAGATAAAACTCAGGTAGCTTAACCTGGGGATCAAAAAAGACTACGGCTGTCCGGAAATAATGATCCGGGTAGTCGGATGAGAGTTTCTCATATTCATATTTAAAAATAATGGTTTCAATGTCCCGGTAACTACCCGCCAAGACATCTTTCACCATAGGCATAAAGCCTCGTTGCAAAGCCGGGTTTTTCGCAAGGGCCGGGTTCAGTTTGAATTCACTATGATAATTGAGCCCCAAAGCCCTGGCAGCAGTTTGAAGGGAGGCAATTTCTCTCTTCTCATGTTTGGTCATATAAATTGCGCCAAAACACATCAGTACGAGAACCATTACCACGGTGTGACCGAAGCTCCCCAGTTTCCCCAGAGTTAGTTTTTCTGCAATATACGCAGCGGAATACAAGACCAGCGGAAAAAGCACCAGCGATGCCAAAAAACCTTTAAAACCGCTACATCGGTCCAGATACCCTAAGCCATAATACAAAACAAAGCCAGCAAAGATCAGGGCGGCGACACCCTTGATAAAGGACATAAAGTAAGCCATCTTTTGTGCCCTCAAAGCGAACATTAAAACCGTTGGCGGGAAAAGTTTGTTCTTTCTAATTTAATTGGTTTTCTAGCTGGTAGTCAAGCGGAACAACTTAAATTAGCAAGACTCCATCAAGCCCCTGGGAATAAAAATCCTGATGTCTAGATACCCCCATTTACCCTGTTCAACACCTCCCATACTTCTTTGGCCCTGGGAGCGAGGTGCCATTCTTCCGGACGTGTAACATACTCTTCTCCCCCCTTCACAAACTGATAAAAGTGAACGGTACACCCTCTATACTCCTGATTGTCACCGTTCCACCTGACAAAGTTTCCCGGAAAGATGCCAGCAATTTTCCACCCTCTTTTAAAACACCAGTTCTGCGTACTGTCATGCCAGGTTTCGCAAAAGGTAGTAAAATATTCAGCATCGGTTCCTAATGCTATATTCCTCGTAAAAAGGCGCAATTCATCTGTGAGATGTTTCAAACGGTATTCCGGATGGGTTGCAATAAAAGAAAATTCCACCTGCAGATTTTTATCGAATTTTGTAAGTACAGAAGAAGAAACCACTTCTCCAGATTCAATTTTCTCCACAACGGACATGCAGTAAACTTTCTTTCCAGCGTCCTCTGCCCAACTATCTTCCAAAGCTATCCACCTCTCGTACTGTTCAGGGTCGAGCAAAAACTCGTGGGGCGATCCATAAAGTTCAGGATATGCCAGTGTCCAAAGCTTAGCTGCACCATCAATAAGGCCACGGCGTAAGAGAGTCACACGATACATCCCTCCCTTGCATATCACTGGCTCCATCTTTGGCCAGACAATATGCTTTTCTTTTACAGAACGTGTTTTGCATGTTGTAGCCATTTTCCGGTACGGACGACTTTTTTCCAGTGTAATGGCCATATTGCACCTCCGTTACCTGGTTCTGAGAAAAAAAAAGTTTTTCTCTTGTACCGTATGAAAACCTCATTTATCTGCAGGTGCCCTTTTAATGCCCCCTATGAATATTTCGAACCATAGTGCTGCAATCTCGGCAGGAGACTTTGAGCCCCCGGGGTTGTACCAGCGAATTATCCAATTTATCATGCCAAGAAGCGCAAATCCTGCCATGCGTTCATCTATTTCTCTAAAAGCACCTAGTTTCTTTCCTTCCGATATTATTCC
>QMLL01000375.1 GCA_003646715.1 Deltaproteobacteria bacterium | reverse complement strand
CCTGAGGTTATCGGTACAGTAAGCCCAACCTGTCACCCCTATGTCACAGGCCTTCAATCCGTGGAAAGCTAAAAACAAACTCACCAGGATCGTACCCATTAGAATCCCCATTTTAACCCTTCCCATCATCTCAGTTGACATGAAAATTTCACGTTGTTATAATATCGGAGTCCAGTTAAAACGAGGCAAATCATGAAAGCAGGAGGTGGATACGTTCTCATTTTGCTGGGTCTGTCTCTCCTTTTTGTCCTACCTGTCTGTGGTAAATGGTTCAGCATAGGTTCTACCGAGATCAACCTCCGGGATCCTCTACTCGTACTGAACAAGTCTCTTGGATTTATGCTGCTGGGGCTCCTCCTGACAGGCAAATCGGAGGCCCTGCTGTCCAGATTCTCCAAACTGGGCGTCCCCAAAAACATGCTGTTATGGACTTCCCTTTTTACCCTCATATTCGTGTTTCTCTCACTCTTCAGATATTATGCCGTGAGCTGCAACACTTATGACTTTGCGCTCTTCGAGAATATATTTTATCATATAGCTTTTCTCAAAGATTTGCACAGCTTCGTCAATCACAGGTTGCACATATTCAACGGCCACTTATGCCCGATTTTTTTCGTTTACGCCCTGATATATCGTCTTTGGGGAATCACTGGCTGCATAGCGGTCCACAAGATAGCTCTGGCGATGTCGATACCCCTAACTTATTACCTCATTTCAACATTGGAAAACGGAAACAGTCAGCAAGGAGAAGCAAAAGGGTATGCAATCTTACTCCTCTCTTTCGCCCCGGCTTTTTTCAAACTCGGGGTACAAGACCTGTATCCTGAAGCTCTCGTTCTTCCGTTAGGACTCGCCCTATTGCTATCATTTTACAGAAAAAAATGGGGGTTCCTCCTTCTCTCTGCAGTAAGTATCCTGCTTATACGGGAGGACACCGGAATCCTGCTCGCAGCCATTTTCATTTATCTCAGGCTGAAACATAACTGCAAAAAGTGCGGCCAGATGGCAGTGAT
Source organism: Deltaproteobacteria bacterium (assembly GCA_003646715.1). Taxonomy (GTDB): domain Bacteria; phylum Desulfobacterota; class Syntrophobacteria; order B119-G9; family B119-G9; genus B119-G9. The sequence goes on along the minus strand of QMLL01000375.1, from coordinate 2,172 downwards.
CGTCTTGCTCATCACAGCTGCCCTTTCTTACATCCAGTCGATATTCGCCGGTCCGCTGCCCAGCAAGTTCGCAGTCCGTTATGGATTGAGGAGTTTTTACGACCTGAAAGGTTTTCTTCATTTACTCATAAATGTCATAAAGCCCCTCTCCATTGCCACTTTCGCCTTCCACTGTCTCGGATTTGGCCTTCTGCCATTTATGGAATGGAAACTGGCTTTGGCCGCCTATATGGTTGCCGCGCCTCACCTTGTCAGCAGATACTGGAGGCAAAAATTCCTAACGGGCTATTATCCCATATTCGAATATCCCTTATTGTACCTCGCCGTTATTTTATCATTCCTGAGGCTGAAAAATCACAACCTGAAAACCCACACGGTTTTAGCCCTGGCTTTCGCACTTCTCATGGGTCCTCGAAATATCACACACCGCCTGGACCGGGATTATATTCTCGCGGCAAACAGGGCGATCAGCGCCATTCCTCCCGGTGTGCCTGTCGCCGCGACATTCAAACTGGCGAGCCGACTTGGGGGAAGGCCCATTCTCTATGTATTGGAGAACTCACCTCACTTTCAAAGCCCTGCGCGGGCTCCATTTGTGCTCATTGAGGAAACAGACCTCTTTTACCGGAATTGGTGGCAAGAAGCGTTAAGAATTCTTAAAAGCAAGGGCTATGTGGAAATCCTCAACGAGGCTGGAGTGCACCTTCTTATGCTCCCCCAATAGGAGCCAATGCGCTGTAAATCTCCTTTAATTCACGTGCAGCGTTCTCCCACCTGAGTTTTTTAACCACATCTCTGGCTCTCCCTGCTTTCGACCTGTAAAGAGAAATGTTATCCACTATATCGGTCAATTTTTCGAGAAGGTCTTTTTCATCGTTCTTCTCGAAGTAAGTCACTGTGTCGCCTAAAATCTCATCCACTGCCCCCACCCTGGTGGACAGAACCGGGGTTCCCAACGCCGAAGCCTCGAAGGGCGGGAATCCGAATCCCTCGTATTCGGCCGGATGCACAAGTACCTCCGCGTTTTTATAAAGGGCCTTCAGTAAACGTCTCTCCACAAAACCGAGGTGGAATACCCCACCTCTGTTTTCCCCCTCGAAACCGGCCAACACCAGATTGAAACCCCTTCGGGAAAGAGCGGCGAAGGCCCTCTTTAAAAGGTCAAACCTTTTATGAGGCTTGTTATTTCCCACACCGAGGATGTAAGGCCTGAATTTTCTGACAGATTCTTCGGCCTCGGGGTCAACTTCGCCGAAGTATTCCTCCGAGAGTCCATTGTAAATTACATAAATCCTGTTCTTAGCAGCTGGATAGATACTCAAAAGGTCTGCCCGACTCCTCTGGGATACAGTTATCACGGCGTCGGCCCTCCTCAGCGCCTCTTTAATAAACAGTTTGGCATATTGATAGGCTCCAAACCTGAAATAATGGGGATAAATAAGGTGGATGATGTCGTGAATCGTGACCACGAGCCTGCCCGTATAGAAAATGGGAAAGACATAATGAGGAGTGTGAAAGATAAGGGGTTTTGCTCGCTTTACTTTGGCCCAGATCTCGTATTGCTCGTAGAGGGTGTAACCACGGGATTTCACTTCTATCATCGGGAATCCTATAAGCTCTCTGTCCCTTTTATACCCCAGGGCACAAATGGGGATTCCCGAAAGTTCTCCCAGGACTCCCTGTATGTACTCGCCGATGCCGTAATCCCTGATCTTCCTGGCATCCCACAGGACAAAGCAACCTGTATCGCTCATTTCCTCAAGCCTAATTCGTCGATAAATTCGACGATCGACGAAAACGCAAGGTCAACGGGAAGCTCTCTCAGACAGGCAAAATCCCTGCCCGAAGGGCAATGCAATGACTTGGGTGAATAGTGATAGCACGGGGAACATTCGAGGCCCAGCCTTATTATCCTGTACGGCGCCCCGAAGGGATATGTCCAAGCAGGGTTTGAAGGGCCGTAGATAACCGCCGTGGGAATCTTAAGCGCAGCCGCGAGATGTATCAAAGCAGAATCGTTTCCGAGAAATAAATCCATGCCGGCTACAACGGGCGCTATCTCCCTTATGCTTCCGTCGACAATGTGAGTTCGGTCAGGAACAGCGACTTTTTCAAAGATATATTGTTTCAAAGGCCGTTCTTCCAGTCCGCCGAAAATGTAAACTTCAGAAT
>QMLL01000374.1 GCA_003646715.1 Deltaproteobacteria bacterium | reverse complement strand
GCCATCATTAGAAACATCGAAACAAGGCTGAATAGTGACTCTATTAAGATCCGACCAAAATTTAATGTTATCTATAAGCTCATTTCTTTCTGTATCGATAACATAAAGCCCCCGCCAGTAGTTCAGGTAATATCGCTTCCCATCTGGAGAGAAGCGTGCCCCTACTATATAACCTTTGTATTTTATGGTCTTTACAATTGTATCGGAACTCATATCTATTATATCCAGAGCATTCTCACATGGTACGTATAGGTAATCTTTGGCTATAGCCACAGTAACCAGAAGAAGTGTTACTAAGACTGTAAACACCGGAAACAGAGAGATTCGACTTAATTTCCTCATATTTTCCTCCTTCCTTACCTCTTTATGACGTAATTCAGGTTTCTCCAATCGTACTCAGCTCTTGGGCACTGGTCTTGTCTATTCGGCCAATTTGTAATATTATCTGGTACCTGTGCCGGCCACCAGCATGGACCTGCACAGCTTGCAAAATCTCTGGCACTTGAAATACAATTTCCCATTGGCATCGTAGGACGTGGGTTGGTTTCCCACCCTGTGTCAAAAATGGTGGTACAACCAACAGGTTGACCGGTGGCGACATTTATGTCAATGTCTCCCATCCCAAATACTTCTTTTTCTTCTAGTCTTTTTGCGGCCTTATTTATTGCCTTCAATCCCTTATTTTTCATTTTACCCTCCTTTACAGTTATAGGTTGCGCATCGGACTGTAGCCTCGCATTAGAGAAAGCTCATCCAGACTGGCTGGAGAATCGGCTGCAATACGAACATACGTTTCCAGGCCAACTTTAGTCCGGTCTCTGATCCATTCACAATAGTGGATATTGGGCATGGCAAAATCTCCTTCCCTAAGGCATGCTTCATGGTAACACCCACCTGTGCAAATAGTACGAACCCAACAGTCGACACACTCTTTTTTTTGGCTGATATGAACCTGTTTTCTGAATTCTAAGAGTTTCTCTAAATCGAAACCATTTGAAATGTCCCCAACGCAGAAATCAGCCTGATTTATAAACCGCTGACACACAAACAAACGTCCTTCAGGATTTACTGCAAAGAGACTTAGTCCTGCACCACACGGGTAATCCATTAGTTCACCCTGATGAAGTGTTACAATTAGATCAATAATATTTGAAAATCCAAAGAATTCTCTCCTTTCTATCGATTGCAAAAACCTTTTGGAGAGAACCTTAAATTGAGCCAGTAAAGTGGTCATTTCCTCTTTATCCAGCTTGTAACCAGAAGCCCCAGAAGTTACTGGAGAAAACCCCACCTCCGTGAAACCAAGTTCCAACAAATGCTCCAGTATCCTTTGCAGATTTTCAGGATTTCTTGTTACCGTTACTCTTGCAACCACGGGTCTTTTGGTAACTTCCAGAAGTTTCTTCACATTCCCGACTACTATATCATATGATGGACGACCATCCCGGAAAGGACGGTTACGATTTTGAACCTCGGGAAAGCCATCAATACTGACAGTTATCCCCATATTGCATCTGCAAATAACGTCAATCGCCTCTTGAGTGAGAAGTGTTCCGTTCGTAGTCATGGAAAACTCCACTTCAATGCCTCGTCTTTCGCCTTCTCGAACTGCGTAATCTGCTATTGATTTGATCAGATCGAGCTCAAGCAAAGGTTCACCACCAAAAAAAACGAGAAGAACACGTCCATAGTTATTGGAATGCTCCAAGGCAAAATCCACTGCTTTTTTACCAACATGAAAAGGCATTCGTTTTTTCTGTGTAGCCGGAGATTCCCACTGATCATGGTAGCAGTACACGCAACCAAGGTTGCAAAAGTCCGTCAAATGAAGCACCAAAGTCTGTACAGACAAATGGGCTGAGCAGCCCTTTTCATGGTATTTCTTTTTAGGGCCACCTTTTGATATAGGAACAATCAAATGCTTACATAGAAGACTATTGAACAATTCATCCCTATCCTCAAGGTCATCAGGCAATGACGCTAGAAACTCCTGATCGTTGAAATCACTAACCTTTTCCCACTCAGCTATGATATTTCCAATCTGATCATCCATTTCAAATATTGCCTTGTCATCGATCAGAAAAACAAAGTTCTTTCCGTTTGCATGAAAGATCTTGTAATCTGCAACTTTAAATCTGGGCATTGTTGATCTCCAGAGAAAGACTCACTTTATGTGAGGTATAAAATCAGGGTCAGTTACACCCAAAAGGGCTTTCCCGGAAAATGTTCTACCTCCTTCACTATATGTGGCTCGAATGGCAATCAAGCCTACTCCCTCTCTGCGTTGAGGCCTATCCTCAATGGGACCATATGTTGTAAATGGTGTATAGAGGCCATTTATCACAGGTTGATTTAAGTATTTTAAGTCGTCGTCATTCTCTCTGGTCTTATACTCCTCAAGCTGCCACTTAGCATTAACAGGCTCCAGAATGAGGTCGTCATTGGTCCCGATCTTACCGTCTTTTCCGGCAGCCACTCCCCTAGCCACAAACTGTACTCCTTGTGGAGGATAAGCAGCGCCACAACTGACACGTGCTCTTCCAAGTTCGGGAAACACTTTTATACCATCAAGTTTCTTATATACTGTAAGCACATCTGCAGAGAGCGATATAAATCCTTCAACACCCCGGGATGCCGGATCACCGCATTTAGCTGACATTATTTTCACTGAATGCTGGCCTTCCTGGGCGCCCGCAGCTCTCACTTGGCAAACGACAACATTTTCTCCAGATTTTTCTACTTGAATTACCTTTATTGCTGGGTCGTCAAATTTGATATCGCTGGGAGAAAGTTCCGGTAAATTTACACCAACTAATGTAACGGCCTGTGGTTCATCTGAGGCTTTTATTGATTTTGGAAAAAGCGCAAAAACACGTGGACTGCCAGTTTCCATGTAAAAACTCTCGTCACCATAAGCGTTAGTATCTTGGATTTCAGTCCACCACTTTCCGTAAAATCCCATAACCGTTGTATCAAGATTGAATACCCCTTCAACTCTGCCGGTAAGGGGTGTTGGCGCCAATGAATACCGGAGATGGTATCCACCGTACAACGTACCAGAACCTGTCGTCCTCAATGTTGTTCCATTGGCATAACGAATTCTTTTTTCAACAAAATATTCATCATCGCCTTTTTCCATATTAGGTCTGAAAATATATTCTCCCTGGTAATATCCCATACCTGGCTG
>QMLL01000373.1 GCA_003646715.1 Deltaproteobacteria bacterium | reverse complement strand
TTTTCGTTTCTAAGCTGCTCCGGCGCAATATAGACCAAGGAATAGAGACCATATCGTATTCCAAGCAACCTCCTCTGACGTTCCTGATAAGACAAGGATGAATTTATAAAAGTGGCGCTAAATATGCCTCGCTCATGAAGATTCTGAACTTGATCCTCCATCAGTGCCATCAAGGGTGAGATAACAAGCGTCAAAAGCGGAGGGAAATCCTCCTGTAAATAGAGAGCGGGAACCTGAAAGCAGACAGATTTTCCTCCCCCTGTTGAGACTATCAAGAAAAAATCCTCCCCATTGAGCAGCGTTCTTATCACATCCCATTGTGTAAAGGCACCATAATCCTTGAAATCTCGATATCCCCATACTTGCGTGAGTATGGTCCTTGCCTTCTCTAGTTCAATGGAAGCTCTAGGGAATTTGCTTAAGATCCATTCTTTTAAAAGCTCTTGTGAAATTATGTCTGTTACGGCCAGAACCGGTTCTTTGCATATCTTTATCTCGAAGTAATCATTGAGGATTTCTTCTATTGCTATGTCTAGGTTTTCCCAGCGTGAATCTAGTAGATGAACACTCAGAGAGTATTCAGATTCAGCAAGTTTTAGCTGGTGGTTCAGGAGATCTAAAATACTCTTGAGTGATGAAAGTGTGATAATTGATCTTATCGCGGAATTATTCCCGGATTTCTCCAATAGACAGTTCAGCCTCGCCGACCATGGTACTGACTGAGGTCCTATAAATCTCAATCTTTCTATATAAAGTTCACACTCTTCAAGTTTTTCATGAAGAAAAAGCGAAGAGCTCAGTAGAATGAAGGTATTTGCCACTTTTTCAAAGGGCTTGTTCCGTGAATGCCAGTTTTTCTCTGTTATTATTATGGCCTGTTTGGGATAGAAGTGGTTTAGGAAGTCTTCCAGAATTTGCCTAATATGTTTATCCCCACATATTATCTGAAGATTTTTCTTCCCTGCAAAAGGCCTAATCCAATTAGCAATCTCAATGACCCTATTTCTTTGATTAAATCTTCCTGGCGGCCCGAGCACATCTTTTGTATACAAGGTCAGAGTGCCCTTTCGCTTGATATTGGAGCAATAATTCTCTTTTGATACATGCACCCCGAATAGGAAATCGAGAAGCGGTTGTCCCTTTGCTACTGAGAGCCCCAATCCCATTCCAGAGAAGGTTATATTGGGCGTTATTGAAAGGAATTTACGCATCCATTTACACAGATCCAAGAAACATGATCTTAACTCTATTCTGAAAGGATCAAGACTTACATTCACCCAATAGTAGCAATCTTTATCTAAAGGAGTCTCTAATAGAACTTGCCAGAATGTTGATCTTTCTTTGCCATGGTTTTTTAGAAGGGGTCGTAATACTTCCTTTACCCTCCTGCGAAAGAGTTCGAGCTCTATTTGCAAGTCTTTAGTAGAACTAAAGTAAAACTCGTTTGAGAAGAGTTCTACTAGTTCCTTTTCAAGGGTTTTGGTTATGGTGTCAGCGACACTGGGGAAATTTATTGTAGAACGGTGGTTTAGAGCAATATCGTTTGCCAGTGGATGGAAATTGATCCATACGATGTTATCTACGTTCCACTGTTTTGATGTGCTTCGGGATAAGAAGTTCTCGGGAGTCGATGAGAAAGAGCTAACTGAAACATTTCTAACTCCACTCCTCCCGCAGTAATTGCTAAACTCACAAGTAGAACAGCTTTTTTTGGGAGTTAATAGGGTTATTGTTAGGCTCTTTAGGAATGAATCTTCTAATCTAGGTTCATATTGGACTCTTTTGATGAGATTTACCATTTCCCAATTGGGATATGGTGCTGCTCTGATTATTCCTAGAATCGACAGAAGTTGCCAACCATCATTTTGATTCTTCGTCAAGAGTTCTGAGACTTTTTCAAGGCAAAAACTGTTCTCCCTATTTGGAATCCAAGGAGCAAGCCACAATAGTTCTTTGTTGAGAAGAGAAATATTACGAAACTCTTCAACGTTTTTGAACAAGAAAGCGTTGCTCTTTTTGGAAAGAATTTGTCTAACGATCAATTCGCTGCTTTGGTGTATATCATTGCATTCATATACGCTTATACCAGTTTTTGCAGAGTCTCTGGTTATTTGTTCTCTATTGATGCCTTGGCGCAAGATCAAGGGGGCAATGGCCTTTCGCCTATTTTCACTAAAAAGTTTCTCGTAAAATGAAACATCGGGAAACGCTTCTTCAATTTGGCCGGGGCTTTCACCACAGTAGTTGAGTAGCGCTTCAAAGGAAGGGGCTGGAAGGCATCGTTTGAGCAGTCCTAGTGAAGATTTATCAAGTTGCCTCAGTGTTTCTGCCAACGAAGACATTATGAGTTCAGTCGCTTTCACATCGTCTAGCGCATTATGGGGTTGTAGCTTCTTAAACTGCTCTGGATCTATGTCTAGATAATGTAATAAGTCAAAGAGCCGGTGTGATGGTAGAAAAGGAAAGAGAAAGCGACTGAGATGTAAGGTGTCGATTGTTTTAAAATCCTTAATTTCTGGAAATTCTCTCTGGAGATTGGGGATGTCGAAGTCGATAATGTTGTGGCCAATCAATATCTGATTAGGGTTAAGATGGTTTTTCATGAAATTTGGGAGGGACTCCGTTGCATCCATTGACCATGTGAAGTGCGTCGCATTTTCACCTCTCACTTGTAATAAGGCAATTTCCTGAATTTGATTACCCCTCTTTTCTATGTCTAGGAAGCAATATGTGGGTCCAAGAGGGGCTTTTTCAAGATAAGACTTTTCCAGATCTGGAGGCGATTCTGTTTTAGAGAATGTTCTTAAGATGTATCTTGATAATATCCAGAATAATAATACAAAAAGTAACGCATGCATCATTTTGGGCGTTCCTGGTCGCGATTTTTCTTACAAAACTTTATCAAGGTAGATACTAGGAGATTTCGTCATTCAGCACCGAGGTTTACCACTACTATTGAGCACAAGTGTCCAATTTTATTATTTTTTAGCACACATATTATGTTTACTACAAATTTTTGTAAGGGGTCTGATCTCTTATTGATCTTCATTGGCGTATTTAAAGTTAAAAGAATGTTCGCCGCTGGTTTTTGTAGAATACCGGGGATGTAGGCCAGTCCAAGAAGTCATGAATCGGATGAATCACACCTCCCTGTGAATCTTGAACCTATGTTAATTCAGAAGAGGAATGACTTGG
>QMLL01000372.1 GCA_003646715.1 Deltaproteobacteria bacterium | reverse complement strand
CATTACTGGTGCGTTGCAGACTTTAACGTAATCAAAAAATGCTACGCTTTTGAACCAAAGAAGAAGAAGTAGTATGCACGAGAAGGTTCGAAAAGAATTGGATGCCCTCAGGGGGATGGTACTTAACTGGAAAGAAAGCTATCGCGGGTACGCATCCCCCGAGGGGGGTAACGAGTTTCTGGTAGAGGAGTACCTGGAGGAGATTGAAATGTACATTTACCCTTATGTGAGGCGAATGTACGAATGTCAGCATCTCACCCAGGACGAGGCCAGAGACTTCATGAACTTTTGCTATGACAACGTGAAAGATCTGCGTAACGCACTGGTTGATTCGGACAGTGAACGGTTTGGAGAAACCTTCTGGCGCAAACTGCTCGCAAGGATCAATATACTGTTCTAAGTACTTTAAGTACATAGACAATATAGGAGTCATCCGATCGAGCAGCACTGCCAAATTATAAAAGGAGGGTAGATATGCCTGCTAAATGCCGCGTTGGGGTCTGTGGCTTTGATCCCATGCTTGTTAAGGGTTACGTAAAAACGGGATTTAGAGCCCTATGGTGGCACTTACCCGATGAAATTTACGAGGAATTTGATGTAAAACCCGGAGATAGTGTATCTGGTACATTACTGGCAGTTTACAATGGTGACGGTGAAAAAGTGGCGGAACCTAATGAACCTTTTGAATGGGAAGCCTCCAGAGAGTCGGGCCTTGCCATTTTACTGCCATCAGAAACTATAGTGAAGTATAAACTCACTGAGTTTCATTTCATCGAACTGCTAATTGAAAAGGTGGCCGGGAAAGATGTATATCCCGGTGAAGAAAGAATGAGCACTAAGTGGTGGCCTGAAGAAAAGATGAAACTGCATTTCAAGCTGGATTACATTGAATAGTCAAAATTAAGTTGACCCACCATGTGAGTACCCCCTTTTAACTGAAGGGGGTACTTTTGCCTTACCTTTGTATAGCGTTTCCTGTAAAAATCTTGTATAATCCGATTTACTATTTTTCCAGCAAAAAACAGACTTGAGGAGAAAAGATGGCAGAAATACAGGAAGAAGAAAAACAGTTGGAAACACAAGAAATAGACGAAGGCGAAAAGCCCACCTGGAAGCGCTTATCTGAAATATTCGAAACGGACGATCCTTTTTTTAACAGCATTTTATTTTTGCAGGGATATGATTTTTCTTCGAACAGTTACGCCATCGAAGGAGACTATATTACCATCATTGACCCTGGAAACGATTATACCGCGTTCATACAGCTGTTTGAAAAAGGTATCAAACCTCTTGATATTAAAAAGATAGTAATTACTCATGGGCACAGAGATCACGTAATGGGCACCTTTGAACTGTTTCGGTATTCCGATATTATGCAAAATCGTGATATCCAGGTAATACTTCATGAAGAAGGCCCCTTTGAATTTAAAGAGATGATCAAAAAAATAGAATTTCCGTATACTGAGATTCGCGGAGGAGAAACCATAGAAGTTAGCGGCTTTCAGCTGGAAGCAATCCATACGCCGGGTCATACTATCGACGGCGTGACATATTACCACGCTCCCACCAAAACAGCTTTCACCGGAGATACCGTTCTGCCTCATGCCATGGCCGAACCTGACAAAAATGCCGGAGGCAACTTCAACTACTATTTATACGGAGTCAAAGCGCTTCTTAAAAAGGATATTGAAAATATCCTTCCCGGACATGGCATGCCAGTCAAATCCCTGGGGAGAACTGTCATAGAACAAACCTACGAAAGCCTGATGATGAAAGTGATTGGTGTGGAAAAGAAAATACGGTGGGTTGATGGCGCAATGCACCTTGTTCAGAAGGGCTTGCTGGAAGAAGCCGTGTTTTGCTGTGACAAGGCCCTGGCTTTCGACTCTAACAATCTTCAGGCAGTGCAACTTAAGGCATTCTGCCTAACCGACCTTGACAAGTGCGAAGAAGCGCTCCCGCTTTTCGACAGGTTAATTGACGCAAAGAAAGACGATCCGGGGATCCTGATAGGAAAAGGGAGAGCTTTGATGGGAGTTGGAAAGTATCTTGAAAGCATTGAATACTTCGACAAAGTTTTGGAGTTCCACCCCAATGTCAAAGACGCCCAAGTTCTCAAGGGTATGGCCCTTTATCTATCTGGAAGATTTGAAGAAGCACTTGAAATTGAAGGTTTTAAAGAAGAATTTATCGGGCGATTTCGAGAAACGCTCGAAAAACGAGCAAAGTAAGTCTCTGACATCGCAAGAACCATACAGAAATTTCTTTACATAAATGTCAGGTAACTATATAATTTACCTTTCAATATCTGGGCCTCACTGCTTAAGCATATTTTTCCAACTGGTAGTGTAAATGTTACTGGAGCAAACATTGACTGAGGAAACAAGACAGAATAACAATACCTCAATCGATAGCAGCAATGGCGAGTACAGATTCTTTATTATTCCTGCCGCCATACTGTTTATCCTAATACTTCTGGTTTCCCTCGCAAGCTATTTTAACTACCACACTTACTTTTTTAAGATTTCCAAAGGTAACCTGGAGCTGTGGCACGGTGATTTTGCTCCTCTTGGGTACCAAATCTGTTCGGACTTTGAACCAATCCAGGTATCACACCACGATTTCAGCAAGATTGTTAATAAAAAATATAGGGGAATAGAAAGGGCTTACGGTGCTCTTTACGGAGTCTTTATAGGAGAAGCTGAAGAAGAATTGAACAATGGCTGTGAAGCTGACCTAAAAAAGGTAGATCATAGTATCGAGATGGCAGATAAATTTTTCCCTTTCTGTTACAGGATTAATCCACGTTTTGCACGAACCCGTTTCGAGGTATCGTGGAAAGAGATTGAAACATTAAAAGACTTACTATCTGTTGCGTATCAGGACTCACTGGAACACATTAACAGGATCCAGAGCCTTGGTGTTTCGAAAGGAATGGATCTGAAAACGAAAAAAGAAGAAGCCGATGATTGGTTAAAAGATCATCCTGTTTCTCCATAACCTGAACCACGGCAATGGTTGACAAACAAGCACCCTATTCCGCTTAAACGGGAGTAGGGTTTTTTACATAAAATAAGGGGGCAAAACTACAGATGAAAAGGATTTACCTAGATTATCTTGCCAGTACACCCGTAGCACCAGAAGTTGTGGAAGCAATGCTTTCTTTCATCGAAGAACACTTCGGCAATCCGGCAAGCAT
>QMLL01000371.1 GCA_003646715.1 Deltaproteobacteria bacterium | reverse complement strand
AGTGCGAATAGAGAAACTTGCGATGCGAAATGGATTAAGTGGAAGCCTGGAGAGAACTCTCTACTTCGAATTTCCCGTTCGGGGATCGCGGAAAAGAAATTTATAAAGGGTTTCTCACAGATAGGTCGACTTTCTGCCAGTGGGACCAGAACAGGCTTACATTTTAGTGACTCCCGGTGATATTCGAAGCTCCTTTGCCGGCTTTCACGTTCTCCCGGAAAAGAAATTAGTACTTTCGAGGGCAGGGCTGTGGCCCTCTGCTGAATTGCCGTTGAGCAGCCGAATCAGAAGCCCTGTCGAATATAGGAAATCAGGTTAATCCAAGCGGGCAGGGTGTGCTGGGCAGGTGCGGATCACCGCCTGGCGAAGTGATAGAGCAGCCCCCACACAAAAGCGAGGAAAAACGCCACAAATGCAACAGTAAAAAGCCCGGGATCCAGATTCGTCCTGAGAATATGGTTTACGAGGTAAGCAAGACTAATGCCGATATTTATGAGAGCTCTGTGTATAAACGGGAAAATGGGTCTGAAGAAGTCTACTATGAAGGCCGCGGCGATCACGGATAAAAAAGCGGCAAGGCCATGAGAAAACCCGCTTTTGTGTGGCATTCAAGTTACTCCTTTTAGGTCGATTTTAATTAAAAACCACAACAATCCCTATTGTCAACAGACAGTTGAGGGGGAAGTGGACAATCACCTTGGACTACGTAATATTAGTTAAAATTATTCACAGTAGCGCATTTTAATTGTTGGCATTACATATAAGTACTAAGGACGATTATGTAAGAGTGGTGATTAAAATAAAGCGTTCTTAGTAGTGCGACTAAATAGTATTACAAAGGCATGATTCCGAGTGAAAGCCTTTCTTGATGAAAATTCCCTTAATGAGATTTTTCCCATTTTGTCTATATTTTCTTGTTCACGGTATTCCCCCCACTTTCAAAGAAGTCTAGTATATCCTGGTCCTCGTCGTAGACCATCTGGATCATTCCGAGCTCGACCTGATGTTTTAGGTTGGGTATGAAAGTCCTACCAAAAATGTTTAGAAGGGATTTTCTTTTTTCCTTTGCATATTGTAATGCTGTTTCTTTCCCTTTTGTTTTAAGGAGCCGATCGAATTTTTTGATAATTGCCTCAACGGCACCCTTGGATCCTTCGTAAAAATTAGCACTGGATAGTATCTCATGATTATTGATATATCTGCCAAGCTCTATAAGTTCTTCATCTGTTAATTGGTTTAGATCCCAACTATGAGCTATAATGTAGAAAAGGGTTCGCGTGATGCCTGCTTTTGGTTCCTCCCCGGACTGCCTTAGCCACATGACAATTCGTTTGTTGTCAGATCGCCGTATGATGCCTCCGGCTCGTTCATACTCTCCTGTTTTTAGTTTTTCATATATCTCATCCGGGATCCAAAATGGAATATAGATATATGGCATTTTCCCCCCTTTTATTATCACTGACTAACCACGACACTGTGCGTCTTAAGAAAATCTTTGGAAATTATAATTAATAATATTTTAAAGTGTCAACAGAGCAAGAGAGAAAACAAGGGAAATTAAATCTCAGTGATGGTGGTGGTGATGCGAGGGACGGAATCTGAGATAATCGGGGAAACTCTTTTCCAGTTTTTTCAGTTCTTCAAGGCTCGCTGGGGGTGAATTTAGCGCTAAGAGAATGCTCTCTTTGAGATTTCTTTTGGAGCAGACGTCCCAATAGAAATGGATCTCGGGGTCGGGTTTCTCCGAGGGAAAAGTTCCGATCAATAAAAACTTTTTTTCTGAGTCCAGGAGCTTCTTGGCCGTTTCAATCCCTTCTATCCTGATTGTCGGTTCGTTTTCATAAGTCCTCACCGCCTCAAGGACAATGAGGTCTGAATTCTGCAGGAGCTCCCTCGATAAAATCGATCCCGTCTTTTCATAGTCGGAATAATAAACTTCGTAATCTTCGCCGAGGACATATTCTATGTACCTCGCGATCGATTTAGATAGATCGAGTGAATCGGTGATTACAATGATCTTGTGCATCATGTGGCTCCGAAATAAAGTTTTTCCAGTTCTCCTTTGTTTTTGATCAACATGTCGATGTCAGTATAGTCGAGCGCAATCTTCCCCTGGACCATTCCCAGAACTCTGGTAACCCAGCCGGATACAAGTTTGAGGTTGTGCTCCACAATTAGAATTGTGTTGTTGAGCTGTTCCTGTGCTGATTTTATGCTGTTAAGTATCTCCTCAGCGGCTTTCGGGGCTAATCCCGCTGTGGGCTCGTCGAGGAGGAGAAGTTCTGCGTCCTGCATGAGCACCATGCTCACGGCAAGTGCCTGGCGTTCTCCGCCCGATAGCAAACCTGCCCGCCCGTTCAGTTTATCCTTGAGAAAAGGGAAAATGGAAAGCACCCAGTCTATTTTTTCTTTGAGCTTTTGTTGATCGAGATAATAGCCTGCCAGAATCAGGTTCTCCTGCACCGTGAGCCCCGGGAAGATGTTTTTGTATTGTCTCAAATAGCTTATACCCATCCTGACCCTCTTTTCAGCGCTTAACTTCGAGATGTCTTTGCCGTCAAAATAGACAGTTCCTCTGTAAGGTTTGAGAATGCCTATGATAACACGTAATAGCGTGGATTTGCCAGATCCGTTTGGCCCCATCAAGAGGACTCTCTGCCCTTTTTCTATGGATAGATCGATTCCGAACAGAACCTGTCGTGCTCCATAACCAGCTTCTATTTCTTTGATTTCGAGTATGTTCATTTCAGAGGATTCCCATGTATATCTTTCTCACATTTTCGTCGCCCAAGACGTGATCGGTTCGTCCGGAGAAGGTGATCTCTCCTTCTGTCATGAAGTTTACCCAGTATGCGAGGCTCGCAATGACACTCATATTGTGCTCGATTATTGCTATGGTTTTGTTTTCCTCTTCGACCAACTTTATGAGGATTTCCTCAATTTTATGGATCATTTTGGGATGAATCCCGGCTGTGGGTTCGTCCAAAAGGAGAATGTCAAATCCGGCAGCCATCAACCTCGCAAAGGAAAGCAATTTCTGTTGGCCAAAGGAAAGTTCGAGGGCTTTCTTCTCCCTGTCGTCAGCTAATCCAACAAATTCGAGCCATTTCATCGCTTCTTCTGCCTTTTGAGACCAGAGAGATTTCAATTTGTAAAAGTTTGATAGAGCTCTAAACGGAGATTCCTCTTTAGGTGACAAAAGGGAGACT
>QMLL01000370.1 GCA_003646715.1 Deltaproteobacteria bacterium | reverse complement strand
TGAAGGGTCAGGGGATTGTGTTAAACGAACCTTCCGTGGTTGCCATATCCAGAGAAACAGGTGAAGTAACTGCAGTAGGACATTCTGCAAAAGAACTGATAGGCCGGACTCACCGCAAGATTGTTACCATCAGGCCTCTTAAAGATGGAGTTATAGCCGACTTTGAAGTAACAAGCGTGATGATCAAATACTTTCTGAGAAAAGTATTGAAAAAACGCCCCTTGGTAAAGCCCAGGCTAATTGTTGCAGTCCCCACGGGAATAACACAGGTTGAAAAGAGAGCTGTTATTGAATCGGCTGAGCAGGCAGGTGCCAGGGAAGTACATCTGATTGAAGAACCCATGGCTGCGGCTATTGGAGCTGAACTTCCCATAGATAAGCCAATAGGAAATATGATAGTTGATATAGGCGGTGGTACAACAGAAGTGGCGGTAATATCGCTGTGTGCCGTTGCATACAGCGAATCTGTCAGGGTAGCCGGTGATGAAACAAATGAAGCCATTATTCGCTATATTCAGCGCAAGCATCAAATGGCAATAGGAGAAAACCTGGCAGAAGAAATAAAAATTCGTATTGGGTCCGCAGTACCACAAGAAACTCCCCTATCCATGAAAGTGTCCGGAAAAGAAATTGTTACCGGTATACCCAAAACCTTTACAATAACGGACGAAGAAGTAAGAGAAGCCATAAAGGAACCGGTCAATGTGATTGTTGAAGCGGTTAAAAGAGCTCTCGAAAAAACTCCGCCCGAGCTGGCAGGAGATATAGGAGACAACGGTATCTGGTTAGCAGGTGGGGGCGCGTTACTCCGTGGACTCGACAAGTTGGTCTCCCAGGAAATTCAAATAAAAGTAAATGTCGCGGAAGATCCTCTTACCACCGTTGCCAGGGGTTCGGGAATAGCGATTGAAAATTTTGACTTTTACAAGCAGGTCTTTATCAACTAGGCTTCTATGATAGAAATAGCTATTAAGGCTGCTAAAGCAGCAGGGGATGTTCTTATGAGTCATTTTGGCAAACTTAAGAACATCCGGTACAAAAGTAGTTTTGTGGATCTCGTCACCGACGCTGACATAGAAGCCGAAAAAATGATTATCGAGATAATTAGTTCGAAATTTCCCGAACATTCAATACTTAGCGAAGAAAGCGGACAAAACGGCGTAGAGTCTACTTCCTGCTGGATTATTGATCCGTTGGACGGAACTACAAATTTTACGCACTGTGTGCCGTTTTTTGGAATATCTATTGCTTACACCGAAAACCGTGATACCTTACTCGGCGTTGTCTACGATCCGTATCATGATGAGTTATTTTCGGGAACAAGAGGCAAAGGGGCTTTTTTGAACGATAGCTTGATAGCAGTATCAACTGTACCTTCAGTGAAAGAGAGCTTGCTGGCAACGGGTTTTCCCAACGAAGTCTGTCAAAATCCTGACCCGTATTTGGGAACTTTCAGAGAGTTTTTATGTTCCGCTCAGGGTGTCAGACGCCCCGGATCTGCTGCTCTTGATCTGGCTTACGTTGCCTGGGGACGATTCGATGGTTTTTGGGAAGAAGGATTAAAACCCTGGGATACTGCAGCTGGTTGCTTGCTTGTTCAGGAAGCCGGAGGAAGGGTAACGAATTACGACGGAGAACACTGGAATCCCTTTTCACCGCATGTTGTTGCTTCAAATGGCTTTGTTCATTCTGAAATGTGTGATATTATAAATAAACGTCGCTAAGGAGGAAAATCTATGGATCGTTTGTTGACTGATGAGGAGGTAGAGGGAAGACTCAACTGCTTCGGAGATTTTGACGCAGAAGATGAAATATGTTTGACCCGCTGCGCCCTGAACATAAGTTGCGCCATAGCCAAAAACAAGTACTTTAGTTTTCAACACAGCGAGGATGCAATTTCTTCTGTTATTTTCTTTGAGAACGAATAATAAACAATAAATTCTACCCGGATCTTCAACAGCTTTAATTCACGGATTAATCCGTGGGTTAAACCACATAAAATAGCCGGGTTTTCTTTTTCACTCCACACCAATGGACCACGTCAGGAACATCTTTTGATTTTGCCAGAATTTGGGAACATCTTGTCAATAAATTCTTCTGGGCACAAATATCATTTACCTAGGAGCTTTTCAATTTCTTCCACCACTCTTTTAACAGTGAACCCGAACTTTTCATAAAGCACCTTGTAGGGTGCTGAAGCGCCAAAATGATCGATTGCTATAATTGAACCATTTTCGCCAACATATTTTGCCCATCCCATGGAACATCCAGCTTCAATGGATACTCGAACTTTTACATCCGGAGGCAATACCGAATTTTTGTATTCTTCAGACTGGCTATCAAATAATTCCCAGCTTGGCATGTTGACGACTCGAGTTTTTATCCCCTTCCCTTCCAACTCTTCTGCAGCTTCCAGTGCTATGTGCAGCTCCGATCCCGTGCCAATTATGATCGCTTCCGGTTCACTATCCTGGGTATCTTTAATAACATAAGCTCCTTTCTTCAGGTTATCACTATTCGGATAGAGTTTCCTATCAAGAACAGGTACCTTTTGCCTTGTAAGGATCAACGCCGTGGGGCCGTTGTTTCGTTCCAGAGCACAACGCCATGCTTCCGCTACTTCATTAGCATCAGCAGGGCGAATTACCGTCAGGTTAGGAATGGATCTAAGGGAAGCCAACTGTTCTACGGGCTGGTGAGTGGGACCGTCTTCGCCCAATGCAAAACTGTCGTGAGAAAAAACATAGATAACCTTCAAACCCATCATTGCGGCCAGTCTGATGGATGGCCTCATGTATTCTGAAAATATAAGGAAAGTGGCTCCGTAAGGTATAACCCCACCATGTAGAGCCATCCCGTTTAGAATACTCCCCATACCGTGTTCACGAACCCCAAAACGAAGATTGCGATTTTCATATTCCCCTGCCTGGAAGTCTCCAGTACAGTTCATAATAGTCTTTGTGGATGGAGCCAGATCAGCGGACCCTCCCATGAGGTTAGTCACTCGGGGAGCGATGGCGTTGAGAACAGATCCAGAGGCTGCCCTTGTAGCTATTCCTACGCGGTCAGGTTCAAAGATCGGTATCTCCTCTAAAGCGCTCTCTGGCAGCTCACCTGCTACTATTTGCTTCCACTCCCGAGCAAGTTCGGGAAACTCTTTTTCATAAGAACTAAACAGCTCATTCCATTTCTGTTCCGAGGTCTCACCTT
>QMLL01000369.1 GCA_003646715.1 Deltaproteobacteria bacterium | reverse complement strand
TCTTCCGGCCAAAAAAAACCCCAGATAACAATCCGGGGCTGCCACTAATCAAAATAATCTCTTATCTGCCGAACTTGAGCGGTAGCTTAAGATAATGCACGCAGTCCGCCAGATCAGGCAAAACCCCTATTCTTATCGCCTTTGTTTCTCGCCTTATGTTCGATTGCTTCGACGAGTCGTCCAACTACTGAATACTCCTTCTTTATAGCTAACACCAAGATAGTTATAAAACCTGTAGTTTTTATATCATAGTTTAGCAATCTATTTTGGTCAAGGAAAACTTTTATGAAAATAACTTAATCACTTTTCCAACCTTCACACCCAGTGGTCCTTCTCTCAAAATCACGGGCACGGCGCCTGTAACGTCCACAATGGTGGATGCGGCCCCACCAGGTGTTTTACCACTATCCAGTACCAGATCTACACCTTTAAGAAATTCTCCTGGCAGATCCCTGGGATCGACCACCGGCGGTGAACCCGAGATATTAGCGCTGGTCGCTGTTATCGGACCATTTACCAGCCTTGTCAATTCAAGTGCCACGGGATGGCTGGATACCCTAAAACCCACTTTCTCAGTTACAGCCTTAAGTGGCTTCAAAAGATCAGGGTTTGCCCTGAGTATAATTGTCAGTGGACCCGGCCAGAATTTTTCTGCCAGCATTTTCCCCAGAGGCGGAAGTTCCACCACGAACTGGCCAAGCGTTTCTATATCTGGAATTAAGACGGTGAGCTGTTTTTCAACCGACCTTCTTTTCTGCTCAAATACTCTTGCTACAGCACGTTCGTCAAGTGCCAGAGCCCCAAGTCCATAGTAGGTCTCAGTGGGATAAACAATTACTCCGCCGGCGAGCAGGCACTCCGATGCTTTTTTTAAACCTCTCTCATCATCCTTCGGAGATTTTACCATCACCCATTCCACTGTTACTTTAACATGCCTGCTACTTTCTCTTTAACTTCCCTGTCTTTCTCTTCAACTCCCTTGGCAAGCTTCTCACGATACTCCTTGATCTTAGCCTTCAATCCCCCATCGGACAGAGCAAGCATCTCCACAGCCAGAAGCGCGGCATTTCGCGCACCAGCTTTTCCGAGCGCCATGGTTGCAACGGGAATTCCCGCAGGCATCTGAGCTGTAGCAAGAAGTGCATCAATACCTTTTAGAGAAGACGATGGAATGGGGACTCCAATGACGGGCAGCGTAGTTTCTGCAGCAAGCACACCTGCCAGATGAGCAGCTGCTCCTGCACCGGCAATAATTACTTTAAACCCTTTTTCTTCGGCGGTTCGCGCAAATTCAGCAGTTCTCTTCGGGGAACGGTGCGCTGAGGAAACCAGTATTTCCCAGTCAACTCCAAAATCATTCAATACTTTTACAGCCTCAACCATGATGTCCAGGTCAGAATCGCTACCCATAATCACAGCCACTTTCGCTTCCATATTCCCTCACTCTTCAACCAACCATACTTTCTATTCTTTACCAATATCGCTCCTGTATCGCATCCCTTTGAAATGTACCTTTTCCATCTCACGGTACGCAATTTCCCGTGCCTCTGCGAGGGTTTTACCTCTGCTCACTATACAAAGCACTCTTCCACCCGTAGTTACGAGACTACCATTTGGACCGCGTCCAGTGCCGGAATGAAAGACAAGGCAACTCTTGTTAACATTTTCAAGACCCGTGATAGGTTCACCTATTTTGTATCTGCCAGGATACCCCTTGTACCACCCTTTCTTACCTCTCATCCTACCGCTCACTGCAATCAGGCACAATCGGTAATCGGGATCCCATTCAAGCTCAATTTCACTTAGCTTACCTTCAATTATTGCCTCGGAGACGTCAACGATATCCGTTTTCAACCGCGGAAGGATTACCTGTGCTTCCGGATCTCCCATCCGAATGTTAATCTCCAGTACATATGGATTAATTTCGCCCTCTTCTTCTACCATCATCAATCCGGCATAAAGTATACCCTTGTAAGGGATTTCTTCCTTTTCCCTGAAACCCCTGATGAGAGGATATATAACCACGTCCATAATTTTCTGGGTCATTTCCTCGGTAAGCCACGGATGCGGGGAATAAGAACCCATGCCACCAGTATTTAGCCCCTCATCATTGTCGTATGCCCTCTTGTAATCCTGAGCGGCAACCATCGGAAGGACGTGGTATCCATCACAAAAGCAGAAAAAGCTCAGCTCCCTTCCATAAAGCCTCTTTTCAATATCCACCCTGTTTCCTGAATCACCAAATATTTTCTTCTCCATTATCTTATGAATGGCTTCTTCAGCCTCTTCCACGGTGCTGCAGACGAGAGATCCCTTTCCTGCGGCAAGTCCGTCGGCTTTAACCACTACTGGATATCCTACACTTCGAACATAATCCCTCGCTTTATCCGGGTCGTCGAAATTCTCAAACTCAGGAACTGGCACGCCAATATCCCGAAGGAGTTCCTTCGTATAACACTTGCTCCATTCCAGCCTGCTTGCATCCCTGGTTGGTCCAACGATTCTCAGGTCTTCTTTTTCGAAAAGATCAACTATTCCGGATGAAAGAGGATTCTCAGGTCCTACAAAAGTAAGATCAATCTTTTCTTTCTTGGCAAAATCGAGCCATTCTTCAAGTCCTCGAGCCGGTACGCACTCTGCCACGTCCTCCATTCCGGCGTTTCCGGGAGCAACGAAAAGTTTCTTGACTCGCGGACTCTGCGCAAACTTCCACGCAATACAGTGATCTCTTCCTCCACTACCTATAACAAGTACTTTCATTAGCTCTCTTTTCCTTCGCTTTAATTTTCCTTAACTATCCAACAAATACAATATCACTCACAAGCTGCTCTATACATTCTGTTTTTTGAGATATTCGCAAATCGCTCCGTCGTATGCATGAGTCAGGCAAAAGACCTTTGTTGCAAGTTCAAAACGAGTAGCGAGGGTGACTTCACCATCGTTTTCCTTCATTTCTTTTAACACCCGATCATAGTCCGAAGGATCAGTTACCACCGTGACGAATTTGTAATTCTTTGCTGCTGAGCGGAGCATTGTTGGGCCACCAATATCAATATTTTCGATAGCTTCATCCAAGGTACATCCCTCGCGAGCCACAGTTTTTTCAAAAGCGTAAAGATTTACAACTATCATGTCTATAGGCTTGATATCGTATTTTTCCATGGTTGCCACATGTTCAAGGTTATCACGCAAACCAAGGATACCCCCATGG
>QMLL01000368.1 GCA_003646715.1 Deltaproteobacteria bacterium | reverse complement strand
TCAATCAGATAAGAAATGGCAGTATTACCCAGGAAACCTTACTGTTCACTCAGGGGATGTCAGGCTGGACTCCGGCCGGGCAGGTTGATGAATTCAGGAGCTATTTTTCGAGTGTGGCGCCTTCCGCTGTTCCGCCTGTTCCACCGCTACCGGCGGGTGGCCAGATCGCCCATGAAATCGATTTCGAGATTTTTGGGGAAGAAATGCAGTTTGTTGAAGTGGAATTAGATCCCGGTGAGAGTGCGGTGGCGGAAGCGGGTGCAATGATGTATATGGATGACGGGATAGAGATGGAAACGATTTTCGGCGACGGCAGCCCTTCAAGCAGGACCCAGGGATTTCTGGATAAAATGCTGGGCGCTGGGAAGAGGTTAATTACGGGCGAAAGCCTTTTTATGACCCTTTTTACCAACGTTGGTTCAGGGAAGAAAAGGGTTGCTTTTGGGGCTCCATATCCCGGGAAGATCATTCCAATTGACCTGAAAGAAATGGGAAATTCGCTCATATGCCAGAAAGATGCCTTCCTCTGTGCTGCAAAGGGCGTATCCATAGGGATCTTTTTCCAGAAGAGGATCGGTGTTGGGCTTTTTGGTGGTGAAGGCTTTATCATGGAAAAACTTGAAGGTGACGGAATGGCTTTCGTTCACGCAGGTGGAACTATTGTTTCAAAAGATCTTGAGCCAGGTCAGCTAGTAAAGGTCGATACAGGCTGTGTTGTAGCCTTCCAACCAACAGTTGATTTCGATATTTCTTTCGTTGGCAATATCAAAACAGCACTTTTTGGCGGAGAAGGAATTACCTTTGCCGTTTTAAGAGGTCCAGGCAGAATCTGGTTGCAATCATTACCTTTCAGCCGCCTGGCGGACAGAATTTATTCCGCCGCTCCACAGCTCGGAGGTCACGATAAAGGGGAAGGCTCGGTGCTTAACGTACTGGGTGGACTTGGAAGGTTGCTTGATGGAGACTAATCGAATCTTGCCGGAGCTTGTCGAGAGCTAGAGCTGAGCTAACACATTTTGGTCAGAGCGTGGCGTACCGAGGGGCATGAACCCAGATAGTCATGAATAGATGTTGAGTATACACTTATGGCGCGGCTGATCAATGCTTGAGTCTGACTTGATCCGGGATCCGGCATGACAACCTGGGAATGGTGATTAAATTAATCAGAGTCTCTGTTCGTATTTTGATATTTCGCACCCCGAAATGAAGTTTAGAAGATATGGATGAGGAGAGGGACGTAATAATAAAGAAAATTAGATTTCACGCGGCAAAGCGTTCTAGTCTGGAGCTGGAGCTGGTTCTTAACAGGTTTCTTGACCGATGTCTGAAATCGTTTAACTACGAGGAACTTCTTTCTGTTGAAAAACTCTTGAGCGTGGATGATCTGGAACTTTCAAAGGCCATTTTCAGGAAAAAGTCTCCACCCGTGGAAATGGAACACGAATTATGGCAAAGAATACTGGATTCAATCTATGAGGATGAGTAGGGGCCATTGTCATTTTCCTGGATTCCCGCCTACGCGGGAATGACTGGTTTGATCGTTTTTCAAACCTTTTGTTCCCTATTCTTCATTTTGTATTTCCTGGTAGTTACAGTCTGATTCCTTCCGTCCTTCACCAGGTGAGAAACCGACTTTTTACCTGTCGGTTATGCCAAGGAATTGCTCGGTTGACGGAGAGAAGACGTACGTACCACTCCCGTCATTCCGGCCAGAGCGAAGCGGAGAGCCGGAATCCATGGATTCATGTGTGGATGCTGGAAACGCACTTATGGTATGCCGGATCGAGCCCGATGTGACAGATTTGGTGTGCTTTAACCTCCCGGCCTTCTGGCCGTCCAGCTTCCTAGCTTCCCAGCTTTTCCTGACTATGTCTGCGTTTTCTCAGTTCGTTTACTACCAGTTTTACTTGCTTTTCCAGAGGGCGTCTGAATTCACTGAGCCGGGATTCCAAACGTATCTTGTTCTGCGCAGTATCAGAGTGTTTCAAAAACTTTTCCAGCTTGTATGCAAGGTCTTTTTTATCCGAAACCTGTATACCGAAGCCGACTTCTTCTACCGCTTCCTTAATGTCAGAGAAATTATTCATATAAGGGCCATAAAATACCGGTTTTCCCCACACCACGGGTTCTAGAATATTATGGCCTCCGATGGGTATAAGGCTCCCGCCGCAAAAAGCAACGCTGGCAACACTGTAAATATTGGCGAGTTCGCCAATAATGTCAACCAGAACTGCTGAAGCGGTGCATTTTTCTCCCGATTCTAGGATTTTTGATAATTTTTGGTAGCCTATATTATGTTTTGTCAGATGCCTCTCTAGTTCGGGAACTCTTTTTAAGTGTCGTGGAGCCAGAATCCCCAGAAGATTAGGATTTTTTTCTTTTAAGTCTGCAAAGATCTCTGGTATCCATTTGTTTTCTTCTTCTCTCAAGCTTCCAAAAACTACAACCTGCTGTTTATGTGAAATCCTCAGGATCTTTTTCCATCGTGCTGGTTGTGTTTCGTCTTTTTCCTCCGTTACCCGTGCAAGCTTTATGTTACCTGCAACCGATACCCTGTCTGGCACTGCCCCTAAATGTACAATTCGCTCGCGGTTTTTTTTAGAGATCATGGCTAGACGGGAAAACTTCCTCAGCACCGGTTTCCACAGCCATCGTGTACTTTTATAGCTCCTGAACGATTTTGAAGAAATTCGCCCGTTTAAAAGCAGCACAGGCACTTTCTTTCTATGGAGAAATGTGACCAAGTTCGGCCATATTTCGGTTTCAATACTGATATAGATATCGGGGTTGAGTGTATTAACGGCATCTGACACAACATTAGGTAAATCGAGAGGGAAGGGAGTAATAGTGGCAAGCCTTGAGAGCCTGGAATGCGCCACGGAAAGGCCGTGGCGGGTGGTCACAGTAAGTATTACGTATGACCCCGGTAGTGATCTCTTAATTTCTTTTACGAGAAGTTCAGCAACACCAGTCTCGCCTACTGATACAGCATGAATCCAGATCACCGGTGGTTTTACCTCAGAAATTTTACGGATAGAATCCAGGGCGTATATCCCCAATCTGGACGACCAGTATTTGGCGGTGTTGTGTGTAATACTTTTTTTGAAGAGGGCTCTAACAGGTACGGAAAGAAGAGTAAAAGGAGCTATCAAAAAGTTATAGATCAGTATTCCTGCTTCCATTAGGCTCTTACTGGCCCCTCGTGATTGGCATTCTACGCTCTTTACCGAATGC
>QMLL01000367.1 GCA_003646715.1 Deltaproteobacteria bacterium | reverse complement strand
AGGTGATCTTACAATAGCCATAAGTACTTCCGGCAAAAGCCCGGCCCTTGCCAGGAAAATAAGAGAGGAACTGGAAGGGAAATTTGGAAAAGAGTATGAGACGCTAACGGAACTTCTTGGACTCGTCAGAAAAAAGGTACTTGAAAGGTATAAAAGCGAGCAGGAACGGAAAAAAATCTTTACTTCACTAGTCGAATCAAACATGGTAGAGCTAATAAAAGGCAGAAAATGGGAGAAAATTAACTCCCTGCTTGTATCTCTTATTGGCAGTGATTTTTCCCTGGATAAACTTGGGTTCAGGAAAAAACCGGACACCGAAAGTTAGCGCGGTATTATGAGCAGCTTTTTTTTCATAGTTGCAACTCTTGCTTATTTTGTAGGATCGGTCGGGTACTTTTTTTATATTGTCAGGAATTCCAATTCCGTGGCCAGGGCTGCCTATATCGCGCTTGTTATAGGTTTTTTCTTTCATACTATAGGCATATACATGCTCATAAAGTATCTCGGTTATTTGCCCGTTACCAGTATCCCGCAGATGCTTTCTATTTTTGCATGGACGATTGTTCTGGCCTACCTAATTTTTCAGTGGCGCTTCAACATAAAGATTCTTGGCACGTTCGTTTCTCCTCTGGCCATGTTTTTTATGTTGTTGTCTCCTGCAATACCCTTGAGAATGGTTCATCAAATTCCGATTTTAAAAAGCATCTGGGTTGTTGTTCATATAAGCTTGATATTCTTGAGCAATGCCCTTTTTGCTATCGCTTTTTGTGCGGGGATAATGTACTTAATTCAAGAAAAACAGATAAAAAAGAAAACTTTTGGAGTTCTTTTCAGGAGGCTTCCTTCTCTGGAAAAACTTGATAAGACAAACTACATTTGCCTGTTGATTGGTTTTCCGCTGTTGACGGGTGGACTTATTACAGGTTTTATTTATGCAAGCCACGTATGGCACGGGTACTGGCACTGGGATCCCAAGGAGATTTTTGCATTAATTACCTGGACTATTTATGCAGTGCTTTTTCATGAACGTCTCGCGGTGGGTTGGAGAGGCAGAAAAGCCGCTATCATGGCAATTGTAGGGTTTATTGCCGTTGTCGTTACATTTCTTGGGGTTAATCTGTTTTTAAAAGGGCATCATTTTTATTTCAGGGTTAGTTAGGCGCAAAGAAATGGGTAAGCAGATTATACTGCTGGGATTAAGTCATAAGACGGCTCCTGTGGAAATTCGGGAAAGAGTTGCGTCAATATGTGCGGACGGGCGTACTCCCCTGGAATGGCTGCCACAGTTGAAAAAAATAGACGAGCTTTTTTTTCTTTCCACATGTAACAGGGTGGAGTTCCTCTTCACTGCTGATTCAGCGCAGGAGGGAATAGAGGAATTATCTAACAAAATAAGTACTGAAATCGGGCAACCCCTTTCTACCATCCAGGGTCATATTTATGTCTATTACAATCTTGAAGCTGTGAAACATATTTTCAAGGTAGCTTCCAGTTTAGACTCGATGGTAGTTGGTGAACCTCAAATACTGGGGCAGATCAAGGATGCCTACAGGGAAAGCGTTGATCACAGGACATCCAGCGTAATTCTTAACAGACTGCTCCACAAGTCCTTTTCGGTGGCCAAGCGAATACGCACGGAAACCAAAATAGGCTCCTATGCTGTTTCTATAAGCTACGCTGCCGTGGAGCTCGCCAAAAAGATTTTCGGTAGCCTTGAAAACAAGGCGGTTTTACTCATTGGAGCAGGTGAGATGGCAGAACTGGCTGCTGAGCATCTGATACACAATGGTGTATCAAAAATTTATGTGGTCAACAGGACTCTTGAACGTGCGGTAGAACTGGCAACCCGTTTCAGAGGATCAACGATTCCCTTCGATCAGATCCCAGAAAACTTGTCCAAGGTTGATATTATCATAAGTTCCACGGGTGCAAGCGGCTTCATCCTGGAATATGACGAGATAAAATCACGAATGCGGGCGAGGCGAAACAGGCCCCTGTTTTTTATCGATATTGCCGTACCCCGCGATATTGAGCCAACAGTAGGAGATATCGATAATGTCTATCTCTACGATATTGACAGCCTTCAGGGTCTCGTTGAACTGAATCTGAACGAACGTAGAAAAGAAGCGGAGCAGGCGGAACACATCATCGAAGAAGAAGCCCTCAAGTTTGATAACTGGCTGAAAACGCTTGAAGTTGTGCCAACAATAGTGGCATTGAGAGAAAAGGCGGAAAAGATACGACAGCAGGAGCTTCGGAAGAGTTTGCTTCAGCTGTCGAATAACGCTCAAAATATTGAAGAATGTCTCGAGGTTCTCACGAAATCCATAATAAACAAGCTGCTTCACGATCCAATTCTTTTTTTGAAGAGAAAGAGCATAAGGGATAGTAAGAATCTCTATGTAGACCTCGTTCAGAGCTTGTTTAATCTCCATGAGATCCAGGAAAGTGAAAGAGCCACCGGGGAGACATCCAAGGATAACGTAAGAGAATTCAAGAGAAAAGTTTGTAAGTAAGAAGTTTGGAGAACTGCTATTTTGTTTTTATGAACTTACCCTGTACTGATCCGGTCTTATGCCCAGTCTTTTCATTATTTTTTGCAGCGAAGTACGCCCAAGGCCACTGAGTTCGGCGGCCCTTGTATCGTTTCCTCCTGTTTTTTCAAGCAAATCGGAAACATATTTCACGTGAATCTGTTAATTACCCTGTCTTTGGCCTTTTTGTGCGGTTCGATTGCAATACTTCCAGACTTTCGTGTATCAGAAAAGGTTGCAGACTTGTCATTGCTGTCATCCATAGCCTCAATATCTTCTACGCGAATGACGTCATCCGGGCAGAACATTACGACTCTTTTGACGAAATTTTCAAGTTCTCTTACATTGCCTGGCCAATTTCGATTCATCGGTGCTTTTAATGCTTTAGCCGTGAAGCGTTTGTACGTGATACCACGTTCATTGCAAGTTCTTCTGGCAAAGTGGTTAACCAGAAGGGGAGTATCTTCCTTTTTATCAAAAATTGTGCTGATCTTTATTTTTCCTTTCCCGTTAATTGCCTGAAGAAAATTCATGAGAAGATTGACATATACTTGCTTTATCTTATCCACGTCTCTGCATATCATAGGTATGTCTTCAGCGAGATTGAGTTCAATCTCTATATTTTTACATTCAAACTGGTGTCTAACAATCTGGACCACTTCTTCAATTGTCCGATTCACTGAGGGAAGTTGCTACTTTTCTCCGTCGCTTCTT
>QMLL01000366.1 GCA_003646715.1 Deltaproteobacteria bacterium | reverse complement strand
TGTGTAGTCTCCTGCTGGGAGATTAGAGATGGTATAATCTCCAGAGGAGTTTGTGGTTGCAGAGTAGGAATCTGCCTTGATAACTGCTCCTTCTATTGGTGCACCAGTATCTTTGTCTGTTACCTTGCCTTTTAGAGTGCCTGTGGCAGCTCCTTCTATCCAGCAATTACCTGTATCAATATTGCAAACAACTGTCTTTGTTGGTTTGTCCGGGTCTTCTCTATACCAGCTTTCATCTATATCTAAGCCGCTCATTAATGCGGTTTTTCCATCTTTTTGGGCTGTAATCGTATAAGTATAATTTTGGATTTTTACCTCCCCCCCTTCTGTATCGAGATACTTCTTGTAATCAGTCACGATAAAAGTATCGGGCTTATCCGTAGTTATATTCATATAAGTTATCGTAGTATTTATCACCTCATCAGAAGGTAAAGGAGTATGTCCATCAGAACCAGTAGTTAATGTATGAACAGGTAATCCCATTTTTATTCGCAGATAGTCATACCAGCAGTAAGGATTCGTTACCCAATATCTATAGATATCCATATTCTCTGGCGGATGGTTTGTTTCGTCTACTTCATTAGTTACAGTTACATTAGCACCACCAACAGGACCGTTTTCATCTATCACCTTCACATCTAAATAATATTTCACAGTGACATTTTTAACTACTGCCCTTCCATCACAACCAGGACGATCCAGAGTACAAGCATGTTTAACTGACTCAGGGATTATAATATCCCTGAATTTGCAGTTCACTAAGCCAATTCCAGCGTGAATATAACCGGGTGCATAGGGATATCCGTTATCGTAACATGAGTGGGACTGTCCCCTATAAGCACCAGTTCCGGCATACGGGTTATCTAAAACAATATTCTCGTTCTCTGCGTTTATGTTGTATATATTTAACCTGTCTCTATAAGCATTTACTTTGAAAGTTATATTTACTGGACTGTTTTTGGCATTAATAATAAGATTTTTAAACTCGAAGTCGTAAAGATTACTGCTCTCTGTGTAGATCTGTATAGACTTATTGCCTTCGGTATCGTGAACAAGATTTGCCTGCCCCCAATCAGTAGTTTCTGTAGTATAAATACCTATGTCTACTTCATGGAGATTTGTAATTTGACTATTAGTAATTTTTAGTTCTAATGGTGATTGAAAGAATAGATAAGCCGAATTGTTTATAACTGAGTTATTGATAATGATCGAATTATATGAAACCCATTCAAGTTTAACAGGAGGCACACTATTTTCTCCTCTATTTAAGGGATAGCCATACTGAGTGCTGGCAGAAGGAAAGTTCCACACAAAGTAGTGCTCATTATCAGAGGTGACCGTGCTATTTTCTATTCTTAATATTGCACCATAACCAACAGCAAATTCTAATTCCCCATCGGATTCACAATGGAATTTCAATGTCTCGTTTTTTAGAATTAACTCAGAGCCATAATAGAGGAAAAGGTTTGTGTAGCTGATAGCTGTTTTCGTTTTGGCATCATAAGTAAACAATGAGGGATCATTAATCGCGTCAGCAATATCGCTTAATGTAATATTCCTCCCTTTTACTACAATACCATTTTTATATATAGATTTAATATTCCAATTGAGATAATTATTAGAGACATATTGTCCAAATTCTATATCTCTCTTTGGAAAGAAATATTTATGATTGTATACCACAAGAGAATCTATGTGAGCATCTCCAGAACCTTCAATATGCTCTGCACAAATACCGAACTCAAGATATTTAGATGCTTCTCCTACAGACTCTGCACGGAATCTCCAGTCAAGAATGTTATTTATATATGCACGAGTCCAGCCATCAGGAGTCCTAATTATAGTTACTGTATACCAGACTCCTGGAGACCTCATGCCAGGTGTTTGATCCTGTGTCGGGTCATAACTATAGCCATCTATCATTTGATCACAATGATGATGCCCTCCTCTCTCTATATCCCAACTAAACCTAATTAAATTAGGAGGTTTATACCAGCGATAAAATTCCTTGTTGCTAAAGAAAGAAATCCAAACATCGTCATAGTAATTTGCTGGGCTTACAGGAAATCTATACTTGAATTTCCAGGTACCATAGGAGACCGATGAGTTAGTAAATATAGCACCAAGGTTATCACTACGGTCAGTCTGCCTTAAATATCTATAACTTGCATTCAGTCCTATACCACCCCATATTGGGGGCCTCCATTCAGGCAAAGGTCTACCCCAGGGGTCTGTTTCGGTTCTGTTTGTTAAGTTCCCATCCGCG
Organism: Deltaproteobacteria bacterium; assembly: GCA_003646715.1. GTDB lineage: Bacteria > Desulfobacterota > Syntrophobacteria > B119-G9 > B119-G9 > B119-G9. Next base: position 987 of record QMLL01000366.1, on the reverse strand, counting down.
AAATAATCAAATATATCTGGTGCCTCTGACTCGTTTAGTGTGGAAATAACCCATTCGTGATGGACTTCTCCATTATCGTTGTAGGCTTTGACATGGATTTCCCATATACACTTTGAAGGGTCTTGAGAGCAGTCAATAGAAGAGACTGTAAAGGTGAAACTATCAGTAATAGATGATGATGTAGCATTCTTTTCTTCCACTTTGTTCACTTCCCAGGTGAAATTGCAGGCTTCGTTTGCTATAACAGAGAAAGTAATCTCATCTCCTGGCTGGACAAGATACATTAAATCTTGTGGATTGTCTTTATTTGTTGTAATCCCCCCTGAGGAAGACCAATTGGTGATGGATGGTGCGGTGGCACTCACGCTCACCACTCCAGTCAGTCCCGTAATAAAGATGATACCTATCACGAAACACGCAATAAAGACGGAAGTATTCGTCATCCTGCTACTGCTACTGGTTTTCTTGTTTTCCACTGTATCTTTATCCCGTTTATCCTTATATTTATTTTCTCTTTTTACTAACACTAACATTTTCTACACCTTGCCTCTTGTTCACCATGCCCCTCCTGTTCACCAGATGCTGTACATTCATAGTTAGTTTACTACTAAGTTAAAAATAAGGGGGGTATTTAAACCCTTACATACAATATAAGAGCTTTTGCATATACCTCAAACTATAATGCGATATGTACGAAATAAGTTATCGGAGATTGATAAAATTTTTAATTCATCCATGCACCAGAGGCATAGGCATATAGCGTGCAGGGAAAGGTAATATAAAATGTAAATTAATTGGTATAAAGGTGATTCAGTTGAGCACCGTACAGCGAGTGGCAAAGAACACAGGCATCATCATCGGTGGTGACCTCATCTTCCGGCTGGTATCTCTGGTTGTAACAATCTACCTTGCGCGCTATCTGGGCACTGCGGGCTTCGGTAAATACAATTTCGTGTTTGCTTATCTCGCGTTCTTCAATATCATTAC
>QMLL01000365.1 GCA_003646715.1 Deltaproteobacteria bacterium | reverse complement strand
CCCTTGGAAATGAACTCTATCTTTCGTTGAAACTTCGAGGTGGCTTTGAGCCCTATGCAGTCTGGTCAATTGGCCTCAGAGACGGCCTTATTGGTTTCCTGATTAAAAAACCTCCTGTAGCCTTTGGTTTTGCGTAAGCATGTCTCTCAGAAATCTAAGCACGTTTCCAACTTAGAAAAATATCATTTTCCGTAAACATGTTAGTACCCATTAATCTAAAGGAGAGTTTTCTGGAAACCGGATCAACAATATGCCTAGAGAATCGGATTGAGATAATTCCCTGTAGGTCTTGGCTCGCATCGAAGCAAATTCTCTCACACTTATTTGCCTTCAAAAACTCTCTGCAAACAACACGTCTTCCTACCCTCACGGTCACATTCGTATCAACCGCCGCGCTACCAACTAGTATAAATTTCTTCTTCCTTTCCGTGTTGCCCAAAAAGATACTAGAAGAAGGGGCGAGCCAATTATCCCCCCAAAATCCAACGACAAGCCTCCTATCTATCATCCTGGTGAACAAGGGTCCTAATAGGTGCTCCAAACCCCAATTAATCCATGATCTATCAGTCAAGCGATTTTTTAGCTTTCCCGAAAAAAACTTCAACACGTCTTTAGCTGAATACCATCTAAGTTGATAAAGCCTATGATGAAGTCTTGCCAAAAGTTTATGTGAAAAAGGTAAAAACCGCAGAAATTTACACCAGTTTGCCCCTCCCTCAATTATCAAGTGATGCCAAAGGCCATAAAAATAGTTTAGATCTACATATCCCCCGTGTTTCTGGCAGACCTTGAATATTTCTCTATAAATTTCTCGACGGGCAGATAAGGTCTTTGTTTCTGGATAAAGCCTGGAGCAGGCCAACATTTCCGAAATATGCCTGATACTCCCACCAATCCGGTCGATCCTCAACCAGTAATCATAATCCATCACGTAATTAAGACTCTTGTCAAAAAGCCCTACCTTTTTGGCAATCCTTGTACGCCAAAAAGCCGCAGGTTGACAAATACAACAGTCCTGCATCAAGCGCGAGAAAGAATATTCTGCAGTATTGTATTTTCCGGTTATTTTTCCATTTTCATCTATATAGTATGCATCTCCATAAACTAAATCGACCTCTGGATTCTTGTTCAGATAATCGACAATTCTTTCAACAGACTTTGGCAATAATACATCGTCAGAATTTAGATATGCTCGTATATCTCCCCGAATAAGCCTGAACCCTTTGTTAATTGCATCGGTTTGGCCTTCATCTGGCTCTGAAACCCATTTAAACTTATTTCCATACGATTTTAAGATCTCCACTGATTCATCACTAGATCCACCATCTATGACAACATATTCTATGTGAGGGTAAGATTGATTAAGTACACTTTCAATTGAATATCTCAGAAATCGACCCTGGTTATATGAAGGGGTAACTATTGATACAAGAGGATAGTGGTTTCCTGTTGTCCAGCATGCTGTTTTCACTTCCGCTCTGTCATTGCCTACCCGCCTCAAAGCTTCCATGAGATTGGTGGCGGACCGGACCCAACTGAATCTTCCCAGCCGCTCCTTACCTTTTTGAACAAGAATCTCTCTCAAGGCGGCATTTTCGACGATCTCACACATGAGCCTGCTCATGGCCGCTACGTCAGTGGGATCACAGGAAAGAACCGCATCTCCTCCGATCTCCGGCAAGCTTGTAGTATTGCTGCAAATTACAGGAGTCCCCGAGTAGAAGGCTTCAAGCAAGGGAATCCCAAAGCCCTCGTATAGAGAAAAGAATACCAAGGCTGATGCCTTCTGATAGAGGATCTTTAATAATGAGGTACCAACAAACCCAAGGTGCCGGATTGGTAAGTGAGAGAAACGGGTCCTAATTGTCTCCCAGCCTTCGGGGTTACCAGTAAAGATAAATTCCATTTCTCTTCCAGTTTCTCTGAGGAAACTCGAAAATGCTTCCAGCGTACGCTGATGATTTTTGTGAGGCCACAGATTAGCTGGGTAGAGAAAAAAATCTTTCTCTGGAATCACAGCCCTTTCTTCTTCTGACAGATCACTAAGACGAGCCTTTTGAAATTCGTCGCTTAGGCCAGGATTCATCACGAAAATATCTCTGCAAGCAGTCCACTCATGGGCAAGTAACGTTTGGCGGGTATACTCGGAATTAGTTCCTATCGCCCCTGCTTTAGATAAAGCGTAATTAAAAGCCAGGCGTCTACGCCTTAGGATCTCATTGGAAAAAAATTTTCCGAAAGCTTCGTGCTGAAGGTCTGGTATGAAAAAGACCTGTTTGTTTATTGGAAAACTCAACTGGCCTTCAATTGGATAGCTTCGAAAAAGTGCCTGGATTTTTTCCTCCGCACATATTCGGTCGACTTCATCGAAAAAGGAATAGGTGGGCAATGTTACAACCTCTATGTTCCCGCCTAGTTCCTCAAAAACCTCGCGATTAAAAATTGTGCAAAATAAAAAAAAATTCTCATCACGGTACTGGGAGAACAGCGCCTTAAGCAGACCCTTTAAATGGACCAAAATCCCCCCCGAGCTCCCCAGAACGATTTGTCTTAACTCGATTCCGATCTTCATCCTAAAATTTTCTTCAAGCTATGCTTTTTCTTGCCTCGCCTTCTCGCAGTTGAACTATAGGGAAAGCCATCAGGCCTAGCGCCAAAATCTTCCATCAAATTCGCTACCTCAGCCCAAAAGGCCTCAATCTGTCTCCTGAAAGAACTCGGGAAAACTCTTTCTAGTCTAGGCAGCATATTATTCAGGGTGTCAAGAAAATAGCACAAGACACCGGGGGTCATTGATAGCCCACTATATTTTTCTGCTATCCGCCGAAGTTCTTCTACTCTTTCAAATCCCCCTGTTGCGGTTTTTGTTAATCCATATTCCCTCGTAGCAGCAATAAACTCAGGTATGGGCTGAGGACGCCTGATCTCAGATAGGCGAATCCACAAATCTGTGTCCATTCCAAATTTTAGGGATGGGTTAAGGTACCCTACTTTCAACAAGTCGGTCGAATTTATGAAAGTGGCAGGCTGCAGAATATAGTTAAGCCCAAGAATAAGTGCTTCGCGATTAAACACAAGCTGGTCGGTGGGAAAAAACCTCCCCTTAATTTTTCCTTTCTTGTCGACACGCCATCCATTCCCAAAATAAAAAGAGGCATTAGGGTTTTGTAGGTAAGTTTCAGCTACAGCGCTCAACGCACCCGGAAAATAGAAATCATCGGCATTCAGCCAACTGACAAGTTTACCTGTGCACTTTTT
>QMLL01000364.1 GCA_003646715.1 Deltaproteobacteria bacterium | reverse complement strand
GAAAGAGATGTTTGGCATGACCCGACGGGAACTGACAGAAGCGCGCATTGCGGACTTCTCGATGCAAACGCTCGCGAAAGCAACCATATCTGATCAATTGTCTCCAACTTGGAGATACATCTTAGGTCGTGACTTCTTTGACTTGTTGGTAAGATTTAATCATTATATACATGACGGATGGGTAGTAAATTGGCCGCACCATGTGCGTTAGAGAAGTTTGTAAAACAAGTTTTGACGTCCTTCGTTCAACATTACAGGATCGCATGCGCCGCTGTTGTTGGTAGCTGTGCGCTCGAACCCGTGAATTACTGGTGTCGGGTGACACCAAATCACGAACGCTTTTGGGATGAAGTGATGAAGGGAGATAACCTCTTACTGCAGAGAACGTTCGGGTGCCGTTTATGTCACGACGAGGCTGCCGTGTGGTGCCCTGTATTTGACAACCTTAGCGACTTATTGGGATTCCTCACGGCTTTAACTGGCGGCGAGACCAAAGGCAAAACTGTTCAGCAGATGACGAAACTCATTGCGGGAAACCAGAATCACTGTTTTTCCTACGAGGTGTGCCTATGAGAAAAGGAATTATGCTCATCGCGGTGTACGTGTTGAGTTTCGTGGGACCGTCGACATACGAGGGCGAGGTCTCCTGGGTTATGAAACACAGCAAGCTGTCGAAAGGCACCGCACAGAGGATAGTTCACGAAGCTCATAAGGGAGAGTACCCTACGCTGATTTTGGCCATTTGTAAAGTTGAGAGTCACTTCAATCCTAATGCTGTATCATCGGCTGGAGCGATCGGTCTTGGGCAGATTATGCCCTTGTGGATTCCGAAGCTAAAAGAGGCTAAAATTGTGACATCGCGGGGGGATTTATTCGACATTGCGACAAACATCAAAGCAACCAGGTTTATCCTCAGGTATCTTTCGGAAAGAGAGAAGAGTCTCATCCGCGTACTATATCGTTACTACGGGAAGCGAGACAGACAGTACGTCAGAAAAGTGTTATTGGCAGTAGGGGAGATTGTTTATGCCCGTGAGGGACGAGAGAGTTACCGAAATCATCTTGCTGCACACTGTTTTGCCAACGCATGTAAACTTCTTGCGAGAACAGATTAGACGGGATTTGGGGATTGAGTTAACCTTCAACGCGGTGAGGAAAAGGTGTGACCGCTTAATAAAGAAGGGCTTACTGGAGCGATACGCACCTTATACTTACGTAGAGAAAGGTTTAGCAGAATTCTACCGATCTCTTGAGTCAAAAGGGTTGGTATGAAACTTGTAGCGATTCTTTCGTCGACAGTTACTCCAAAGGATGGCGTGTACAAGATCCAAACAAAAAAGTTCGACGAGGTGAAACCCCTGATACGCGGCCTTACACACTACGTTGGTCACGTATCAACTCGAGAATTTCTGGAGGATTTGGGAGCGATTAGGAGTCCTAATCCTATCTTCCACGGACTCAAACCGGGTGAAAGCGCTTTGGTAGTTACTTTGAAAAGGAACGTAGCAAGAGAACTGAAAGGCTTTACGGTCGGTGTAACCGTAAAACCGGAAGATTTGAGATTCCGAATTCTGACGAGGGTGAAGTAGTGCTACAAGAGATTTACTGGAAACTGCTATACGCGAGAAAAGTTGATCTTGTTGATGTTTCGAAACCCGATTGGCGGTTAGCGGTAACAGGGCGGTATCGTTTCGGCACAATTGTGACAGTTCGCGTTGGTGATGTTCACATACCAGGAATTTACGTCGAAGTGACACGCAACGGCCGCACCATACCGCTACCGAGGGACACCAGTATCGCCTTAAAGGTTGCGACGGATGTAGCAAAAGCACTAACGACACCGAAGGGGAGACTTCTTCTCTTAAAGTTGAGCCCGTACGATCGGGAGCATCTGGTCACGACTTTGCGCGAGATAACGGCAATTTCGTCTTGGTTAAACACGTTTGCGTAACTAATGGCGTTGCTGAAGAGAATTCTGTATAGAGCTGAGCCCTATAGATCATTGTGCACGAAGGTGCGTATTAAGTGGGCGCCTTACTGGGAGGGGGGTTGTGGGTATTACGTTTGTTGCGATGAGCACTTTGTTGTGAGCCCAGTGTTTCCTTCGTTGGACGATTTGATTGACTGGATGATAGATGTTTTTCAACTACCCTCGGGCACGAAGAACCTTCTGAAGATTGAGGCTTTGAGATGACCTTGTTGAAGAGGGTCTTGGACAGGGCTTTACCTTTCAAATCACCAGGCGCTGAGGTGTTCGCTTACGTGAGATTCGCCAATGGTGGCCGTTGGTGGGGTATTTGCTGTCGCGATTATGGAAGTCGTGAATGGTGGTGGGAGCGGTTTAGAAGGAAGTACTCAAATTATCTCGATGTAGGACGGCGATACTCCATTCAGGGGGAACCACTTAGCGTAAGCCCAGAGTTCCCTTCGTTGGACAACTTGATTAATTGGTTGGGTGATGTTCTTCAGTTACCTCCAAGTGTGAGGGATCTTTTAAAGATCGAGATTTTATCGAAACTAGGGATGTACGATGAATGACAAGTTCCTATCGTTACCAATTACGGGTATCAGTGCTTATGTGGACAATTTCTTGGTTTTCGAAGAGGTCGCCGAGATGTTCCGCGAAGGTTGTATTCTCCTCCCTGTACTGACAACTTTAGGGGTAGTTAAGCTCCTGTGGAACGATTTCCGGTGGACTAAAGCAGGTGTTTCGTTGTTGGGAACCGTTTCTGTAAGAGGTAGCGTGTAATGGTGGCCATTCCTAACGCTTGTCAGTGCAAGGAAAGCGCTTTGTTAACGAAAGTACTACGACGATTCGCGTACCTCGACCGAGCGTACTTCTGTCGAGGCATCATGCGAGGTTGGTTCATTCTTGTGGAACCTTATCAAGAGTGGTCTTGGGGTGCTTTCTTCGACAAGTACCCTAATGCTCGGAATATCGCAGAGAGGTTAGGCGGCCGCGTTGGTTATTATCCTGGCTGTCCGTCTTTTGACAGCAGAGAGTGTTTGGTTGATTGGCTTGCGACTGTTCTAAAGTTACCTCGAGGTACGGCGAATTTATTAAAGCTGGAGAAGTAGTATGAAAGTAAAACAAATCTACTTAAAGCTAAAAGATGGCGAAGTTAGTGGTTCCGTGATAAACGAGCTGTTGGCATTGCCCAAGCCGTTTCCGGATTACGGTGGGGTAACTTGGACACTCACCTTCTTACTGAAGAAAGGCTACGCGAACGTTATCGACGGAGTGATATTTACCTCGAAACGCGGTGAAG
>QMLL01000363.1 GCA_003646715.1 Deltaproteobacteria bacterium | reverse complement strand
TCCTCTTTTGTCCTGTTTTTTGTCATCTCTCATTCTTGACATAAATCATGATCTTTAGAGCTATTCAGGATTCTGTTTAATATTCAATCACCTATCAAAGGAAACGCGACTTTCGATTACCTTAGCTTACAATGGTTTTGACTCACCTGTCATCAAATTCACAAGAACCATCCTTGTTTCGCCAGGACCAGGTCGACCTGTATTAGCAGCCACTAACCATTTTACTCCCGTCTTTGGAACAATTCTTTCCAAAAGCGGTACGTTTTTTGAGAGAGGTGTAGTGATATCAAATTTTCTTCTTCCCTTAGGATGTTTTAACTCATACATAAGTCCTTGGGGGGTATAACGATGGTCTAAAACCAGCACTTCCATAGGCCCTTTCGCGCTGTCGTAAATTCCTTTTTCGCCGGGTGCGATAACTTTCGTCCAATTTTCTTCGTCATCCAGCTCTATTTTTTGTATGTCCTCAATGCCTTCCGAACGAAGATCTCTCACAAAACGAGATAGCTCCTCCAATTCGTAAATCGCTAATGAATCTCTTTGAGACTGGGCGAATGAAATAGCCTCTTCTAGGACCTCTGCAAAGTTTTCAGCAAGTCTTTCGGTTAAACGAAGACTACCATGTGTCGCATCGAAGATGCATATACCTTTGCATTTCTCAAGCCCTATTGGTGAGGTATTTGAATGGAAAGTTCCAATACCCAAATCACGTCGCTGGACACCGAATTTGAAGCAAAAGGCTTCAAGAATTCGTGATGCCATTACCTCTGAATTTACATATGCGACTGGGAACCACCAACAAACGCCTGTTGTTTCAAAAAACCTATTTAATTCACGCTGTGAAAATGTGGAGGAAGGGCCATATTCGTGATTTTCTTTTGTAGATCCGCGCTGCTCAATGAAACCAGTTACCCGCTCGCTAACCTGCATCTCAGATTCGGCTACGAAACCTTCATCAGAGCGAAAAAGTTTGAGCATTCCACCTTCAAAGTTTGGGAAAACCATCGTCCAGGCTTTTGGGCGTGTTGTCCAGTATTTCTCTCTATAGACATAGATCTCACCTTGACGATACTTAAATCGATTAACTCGGTAGGGCCGCCCCATATAATAGTACACGGCTCCAGGATAAGCTTCCCTGAGTGATTGAGAGAAAGTGAGTGTCCCCAGCGGTGAACCAAATTTATCTCTTACTTGAAAGCTCTTCTCCATACCAGTGCGTATGGGGAACTCTCGATGCGGCCCTGCTTGGGCTCTCTGTTTCAATGGGTAAAGGTCATGGGGAATTATCTCTGTCGGGTTTATCTCATTTTCAAGAAACTTGTTGAACTTTGATGGAAGGGAATTAAACGGTGCTGTGTCATATTGATCCTTACCATGCTCACGAAATTCGAGTGCCGCGCAGAGGGCGTTGGTATATTGAATGTATCGGTTGTCCAGATAAAGCCAACTTGGTTCAATTGGGCTATCAACGTATTTTCGAAGGCCCGCAGGTTTGTCTGCAATTGTTCCCCGGTTGTCGATGAAGAGACATACTCCAGACCTTTTCCGCCCACCTCGACCCACTCTCTGCCAAAAGGCCTTCATGGACGGAGGTTGGTTCAATAGGATAATTAGATCTATCTCGCCAATATCAATACCCAATTCAAGAGCACTTGTAGAAATAACACCTACTAGATTGCCCTTCGCAAGGGCCTTTTGAATTTCATTTCTATCTATAGTTTCATATCCAGCACGATAAGGGAGCACTCTTGGAACTTTCAAGTTATTAACTGAGCCTTCTTTTGTGTTTAGTTCTTCACTGATTCCAATATGACCATTTTTTTCTTCTTGATCATCTTCCTCGTTCGGAGAGCGCTTTAGTGCCATCACAACCTGCTCTACCATCCTCCTTGTATCCCCAAAGGCGAGGAATTTGCCCTTATTAAACCTCGCCAATCTTCTAAGCAAACCCACCATACTTTCGAAGCTTTTGCCTGTGACTTCCCGGGCAAGCAAAATTGATCTCTGAGGACTCCCGGAACAATCCACCTCAGGACCAAAGGATCGTGGTTGTCTACCTGTAATCTGATAAACAAACTCTGAAGGATTATCGAGTGTTGCCGTACTAGTAATTATTCTTTCTAGTTTCGAAACGGCTTGAAGGCGTCTTAAGAAATAAGCCATGTTTGTTCCAAAAACTCCTTCATAGATATGAGCCTCATCCAAGATAAGAATTCGTATACTCTTCAAAAAATTCCTGATTTCGTGAGTTCCTAAATTACTCATAAGCCAGGCATGAGCCACGTCAGGTGTCATGAGTACCACTCTGCATGTATCCAAAATTGAAAGCCTTTTTTCCATTGCTACACCACCATCGATGTAGCCAAAATTAATATCAAAAGGTTTGAGTATAGCTCTCCATTTCTCGATTTGATCCTGTATAAGAGCTCTTGCTGGATAAAAGGCAAGTACCTTGGACGTATCACTCCTAAGAATCAAATCTACCGTTACCGCCATAAAAACAAGGCTTTTTCCAGATGCTGTTGAAGTCGAAAGACAAATGTCATCTCCCTCTAGACTTGCCTCAATGGCCTTTGCCTGATGGCAGAAAAGGCCACCTGGATAGTTCTGATTGACAAAATCTCTGATGCTATCATGCAAATCTGAAGGGACTGGCAGAAATCTGGCGCCGCGGCTAGGTAGTACATGTCGATCCAGGATTTCGAATCCGCTTTGCTCTGCTATAGAACTCACTAAATTTTCGGTAAAATAGGCTTCCATTCCAAACCCCCTTAAAGCTATTCACTCTCTCTTATTGGGGAGGACCTTATTCTCATAGAGATAATTGTCGCTGCCTTCTTGCACCGCCGTCTGGTCGACAATCTTGGGTAAATTTGCCCAACGCTTTCAGAAAGATGTCCAAGCCTTGGCCCAAAACACTTTTACATTCCGTATCAGTTTCAATAAACTGGTCATGTAAGTCTTTTTCGAAGCTGTAAGTGAAAATGACGTGGTCCTTGCTCAAAGCTGCTCATTAGCCGATCAAATTCGACCGAATGGATACGATGTTACAATCCCAATCTTGCCGCCACATCTTCATAATCAGGGGCTTCGGCGTAAAGCTTTTCAAGTTCAAAACGGGCACGTTTGTGCTGGCCCATTTCCTCATATACCAAGGCACGTTCGTAACGGAGTGCTCGGAGGAGATCATCAGATCGGTCCTTCTTGCGTCGTACTGCTTTGGTAAGGACATCACGTGCTGCCTCCTTTAGATTTAGCCGCCTCAGGGCC
>QMLL01000362.1 GCA_003646715.1 Deltaproteobacteria bacterium | reverse complement strand
TCAGCGCAAAGGATTACGAAAAGACTCCCTGGGCCAGGCACGTTACAATCGATAATCCTAACATTCGGGGACTGGTTCAAAATCTTCCTCGGTTTATACCTTGCCAGCCTATTCCTGTCGTGCAGATCCCTGGCCTTTCTTCAAAGGTGGTAGGATTTTGGGGCCTCTGGAAAATAACTATTTCGGCGATAGACTGGAAACACACTCGTATTATGCCGCTGTTTGTGTCTGATGATGGTAGAGTATTTACACCAAGCGCCCGGCGCATTTGGGATCAATTTCTAAGTGCCACACCAACAATACTGAGACACCTGGATCTTGAGGAATCAGCACAGGCTTTTGAGCAATTTACATGTGCTGCTGAAAGAAGTGGCAAGGTAATACACGATGAGCTTTTACAAATACATCGCGAATACATAAAGAAAGAACGTGAGAAGATTTTATATGCCTTTACTTCTCAAAAAAAAGCGATTGAAAGAATCGGATTGCCTCAGGTGCGAAACTATCGCTTGAGACAGCTTGCCAGGGAAAAAAGAAGATTGCTGGATGATTTGGATCAACGATCCAAGGTTGTGCCAGAAATGGTTCCAATAATCATAGTCCGAATAGAGGGTTAAACTGCGGGACTTTATGGCTGAATTGTCAATATGCAAACTTAGCTGGAGAGAACAGATACTGAAAGAGTTTTCTCCGGAGTGTGCCAGATTAACGCTTGTGAGCGACCCCGACAGTCTTTTGGTTGAAGAAAAACTCTCGCTGGAGCTGGAAAAACGCGGATTCGATATTGTCGAGTTTGAAGACTCGATAATGTTTCGATACATTTATGAATCCAAATATCGCTCAATCTGGGATGAAGGAGGGCAAACAAATTGTCTTGTGGTTATAGGCAAACAATTATCATTTTTTGAAATGGTTCCCTACGACGTCTATAAAGTCGGTCGTAAGCTATCTTTTTCACTTAGTGAACTTTTCCCAAATCTTAATTATTCAGTAATATCTGAATTAGACCGAGCATACCTGGATCCACTTTATGAGGCTCAGACAAAGTTCGGCCTGGGTCCTCACAGTTCTGGTCTCAATAATATGCTTGGGGAGAATGAGACAAAAGACTTCATTCTTCGACACGTATTTGGAATTGTCGTAGAACTTGTAAAAGAGCCACCTGATCTCCTTCGAATATTACTCCGTAGACATTATCAAGGACAGCAGGTTCCTCCTACACTTGACACCTATTTTATTCATGAACTGAAAAAAAACGAGGCATTTTCCGATTGGCCTTTAGACGAGATTGTTCCCCGGCGAGAAGCGTTTTTTGAGTTTCTTCAAGAACGGTGGCCAATATTTCTTGATCGGCTGATTTTGGAACAGGACAACACTATTCGGCAGAATACTTTTGCTCACTATACTCTTGAGTATAAAGGACCGGAAGATCTTCCTTTTGACCACGAGGACATACGTGTATACGTTGATAATCTCTTCATAGAAGGCTTTCTCCTGCCAGTTAAATACGACCGTGCGGATAAGCTCGTTGGATCCTGGGTACACGTTGGGATAAAAAGTTACCGTCCAAATGATCGTAGCAGATTCCTGGAAAAACTCTTCAAGGTTGTAGAATCGACTATTCCCTCATCAAAGGCCGCATATAATGATTGGCTTCGATTTGCTCGCAAGTGGGGAGAACTTATTTCATTGACTGAAAGTGAAGATTTAGGAAGACCTGAATGGTGTAAAGAAAAGCTTGGTTTGCTGAAAGAAAAAGTAGACAGTACCCTCGTTTCATGGAGCATGCAACACTATAGTTCACTTATTAATTTACCTGCTACGTTTCCCGTTATGGTTCACCATGTCTCCAGGTTTCTTTCCAGAAGTATAGAAGCTGATAAGAAATCGAGAGTTGCTTTGCTAGTGGTAGACGGCCTTTCATTTGATCAGTGGATCTTGATGGGGAAAATACTTAAAAAGCAAGAACCGAAACTGCAATTTAGTGAAAGAACTGTATTTGCCTGGATTCCCACAGTAACCTCGGTTTCAAGACAGGCAATATTTGCTGGAAGACCTCCATTTTATTTTCCTGTGGCGATAAACAGCAATTCAAAAGAATCTCAATTATGGGTACAGTTTTGGATTACGCATGGGCTAAATCAAAATCAGATTGCTTTCACAAATATATTGGGTGATGAGTCCCATATACAACAAATTGAAGAGATATTAGAAGATAACAGGATTCGGGTGTTTGGAGTTGTGGTAAGAAAAGTGGACAAAATTATGCACGGCATGGAACTTGGTACAGCGGGAATGCATAACCAAATCGCTCAGTGGACAAAAAAAGGCTTTATGAAAGCGCTATTAGATATTTTGCATAAGAAGGGATTTCAAGTATATCTTACTTCGGATCATGGAAATATTGAAGCAATCGGTATGGGGAGTCCCAGGGAAGGAGCAGTTGCAGATTTACGGGGAGAGCGTGTCAGAATTTATTCCAACCTATCGCTAAGAAGTGAAGTAAAGAAGAAATTCCCTGATGCCATTGAGTGGCCGGCTGTAGGTTTGCCAGAGGGTTATTTCCCTCTTTTGGCACCAAACAGACATGCATTTGTGACTAAAAACGAAAGAATAGTTGGACATGGTGGAATTACAGTTGAGGAATTATTAGTCCCATTTGTAGAAGTTCAATGGAGATGCTGATGAGATTGTCCTCGAAAAGAAAATTTAATCAAGTAGGTATTGATCGGATCTTGAGACTTAAATGGCTTTCGCGAACAGCTCAATTGGTATTAGCTGGGAATGATTTAGTCACAATAAAAGCTATTTTGCAGGATGAGCTATTGGATTCGTTTCAAAGCTTTCAGAAAGGTGTTCGAGGATCATTGGACAAGACATTGACGATATTATTGAAAATCTGGGTAAGACCGTCCGATGACTTGAAAACACTTCACAAAAAAGGTCTAGACTTTATTTCGAGGCTCCCGGAAAAAGACCATCTTGCAGTTCATTGGGGAATGCTCATGGCAACCTATCCGTTCTGGGGCAGGGTAGCTGACCAGGTTGGTCGTTTGTTGCGGCTTCAAGGGCAATTTAAGATAGCTCAAGTTCAACGGCGGCTCTTGGAACAATATGGTGAACGACAAACTGTTTCAAGGGCTGCCCAAAGGGTTCTTCGTAGCTTCGTGGATTGGGGGGTTTTGAGAGATGGACTGGAGCGAGGTACTTATGTTTCAGGAATGGAACACAGTGTAGGTAATCTTGCACTGCTTGCATGGGTGACTGAAG